>NZ_JBFRNU010000058.1:0-205 GCF_041471145.1 Vibrio sp. 10N.261.54.A5
CGCACCATTATTTAGAATGTGTTTCTTTCATTAGATGACCATTCATTGTTGGGCTATCGCCAAGCGGTAAGGCACTGGCTTTTGATGCCAGCATTCCCTGGTTCGAATCCAGGTAGCCCAGCCATTACAACGTTACTTAGACAAACCATAAGTCTTCTTAACTATACTCTTCGCTAGAGTAAAAGCTTTGCTGCGGTCGTGGCGG
>NZ_JBFRNU010000058.1:1001-100789 GCF_041471145.1 Vibrio sp. 10N.261.54.A5
TCCGACCGCACCATTATTTCTCTTTCATTAGAGAACAAATAGTGAATCTATTAGATTTATTATGGCTACTTAGCTCAGTTGGTTAGAGCACATCACTCATAATGATGGGGTCGCAGGTTCAAATCCCGCAGTAGCCACCACTTATACAACGTTTTATTGAATCACCAATATTCAGTATGACTATAAAGATTTGCTGCGGTCGTGGCGGAATTGGTAGACGCACCAGATTTAGGTTCTGGCGCCGAGAGGTGTGAGAGTTCAAGTCTCTCCGACCGCACCATTATTAAATAGAACCCAGCTTTTTAGCTGGGTTTTGTTTTATCTGGAATATGCAAATCTGCTAGCCAAGTCACCAAGTATTCTCTTCTATAACCTCACTTTTAATACGATTTTATAAGACAATGTCAGCTCCATTTTCTAATTGAGTATGACTAGCCTATGAAACCCCTCCCCTTAACGATCGGTTGCTACACAGATACACCAAGTAAAAGCCAAGGTGTTTATCAAACTCAGTTAGATCTAGAAACAGGAAAACTATTACCTCTAGAGCTGATCATCAAATGTACTAACCCCTCTTTTATTACTGTAACAAAGACTGGGATCTATACTGCATCGGAAGTGGACCAGCAAAAACAGCCCCAGCTCATTCATATACCTAATGTTGATTCACAGCTAACACACAATACAAGCCTCATCTCGGGAGATCACCCTTGTCACGTCGCGATAGATCCACACAATAAGTTTGCTATCACGTCGCAATACTCATCAGGCACATTCGATATTTTTAGCTTAAGTATCAACGGCAGCATCGATAAACGACTCAAAACAATCCAGATGGTTGGTTCCGGGCCAAACAAAGAGAGACAAACTAGCCCACACGCCCATCAATGCCTGTTCTTACAAAACTCACCACAGTTTGTGACTGTCGATCTCGGCACCGATCGCATCAACTTCTATTGCTTTGATGAAGAGCAAGAAGAGTTCCTTGATGAGCCAATGCAGTCTATTAAGGTGCCCGCCGGCAATGGACCTCGCCATTTAATCTTTAACAAAGCTGAAGACAGAGCCTATGTGGTCTGTGAACTCTCTGAAACGTTGCTGACTTTGGAAAAGGTTTTAGGCATTTGGAATGTAGTGGAAGAGATTGATGCATTGCCTAATATGGAGAAGGGAGAAGCCGCAGCTGCGATTAAGCTATCGCCTGATGAGCAATTCCTTTATGTGTCATGTCGACACCAATCAAGAATCAGTAGCTTCAAAATCGACTCTGAGACTCAAAGGCTGACTTTCATTGATAGCTACGACACTGAAGGCAAATTCCCAAGAGACTTCCATATAACGAACGATGGGAAATGGCTTATCGCCGCCAACCAGCACTCCAACAACATCACCTCATTCAAGCGAGATAATGAAGATGGGTCTTTGGTTTATACAGGGTACTCTTTAGAGATCGATGCACCGGTTTGTGTGACGCAACAGCGATAGTAGTCATCTGATACAAAAAAGGAGAGCATTCGCTCTCCTTCTTTTCATAAGCAGTCTTAAACGCTCAATTAGAGACCCAAAGCGTATTTCAATACTTGAGCTTTAATCGGGCCTGAATTCTCTGCTAGCTTGAGTGCAGCATTACGCACAAACTTAAGTGGGCCAATGTCGTTGCTGAATGTCTTGTAGAAGAAATCCATGCCACTTTGCATCATTAGATTGTCGCCTCTTCTTATCACTTCATAGCGTCTTGCTACAGACTGGTTCAATTCACCCTTTTCTTTGGTGACATCCAGCAGTACTGATACATCTTTGAAGCCTAAGTTAACACCCTGCCCAGCCAAAGGGTTGATGGTATGCGCAGAGTCTCCGACCAAAATACAGTTATTCTTCGAGTATGATTGAGCATGACGTCGTGTCAGAGGAAAAGAACCCGAATTCAAGACTTTGATATCACCTAACTCTTTAGGAAAGTGAGTAAGTACTTCGTTACGTAGTTTTTCAGGGGCCATTGCTGACAGTTGCTTAATACGCAGTGGAGAATCATACCAAACTAACGAGCCCAGCCCGACTTCTTGACCGTCAGAGGTTAGAGAACACAAAGGCAAAAATGAACGAGGGCCACTTGGTAGAAATTGCTGCCAAGTAATATCTTGCTGAGGTTGTTCTGTTTCTACATTGATAAGCATACAGTGTTGTCGATAATCCCAAGCCGTGATGCCAATTCCAGCTTGTTGGCGAACGGCTGAATTCGCACCATCAGCACCAACCACCCACTTCGCAGACAACTCAGCCCCTGATTGAAGCTTTACGATATTGATTTCACCAAACTCAATCACATCGAGCTTTTCTGGGCATAACAGTTCGAGATTGTCGTAGGCATCAAATTGAGACCATAAACCTAATTGAATGAGTCTGTTCTCAACGATATAGCCCAAACGAGGAAGGTCTAGTGAGGCAGCATCAAATCGAGTACGACACTCTGGGTGCTCCCACGTCTCTAAACGTTTATAAGAACACACTCGCATTGCTGCAATACTTTGCCATGCACCAAGATCTTCAAGCAAATCGACCGATGCTTGAGAAATCGCTGACACACGAATGTCCATCGCTTGCGATTCATCAAAAGCTTGTGGGGCAAAACCTTCGATCACCGCAACACTCAGACCTTGCTTTGCAAAACCGATTGCTGTTGCTGCGCCAACCATGCCGCCACCGACTACTACAATATCGTAACTGTTCATATTTCGTACTTATCAGTTTGATTCTTTGACTGTTTTTGATTGTACTTTTTCATAACTAACTTGTAACCAAAAACCTTATTCGAAAAAAGGGTTATCCCTTATGGCATATGGCGTTAACGATAATAAAAACCACTACATAAGAGATTTGTTCAGACTACTAGTCAGTCGGTTTTGAAACCAGTACAATACGCCGCTTGCCGCTAGAGCCTGTCATAAAATTGAATACCGAATTATGACAAACGGGGCTAGCGGATGAATAATGGGCGATTTGCTCCCTTAAATTAAACTAACGATCGAGCGAACATATAATGAGTAAGAAACTGCTAATTAAAACTTGGGGCTGTCAGATGAATGAATATGATTCATCAAAAATGGCCGACCTGCTTAACGCTGCAAATGGCTATGAGCTAACTGAAGTACCTGAGGAAGCAGACGTACTACTATTGAATACTTGTTCTATCCGCGAAAAAGCGCAAGAAAAAGTATTCCACCAGCTTGGTCGTTGGAAAACGCTTAAAGATAAAAAAGAAGGTGTGGTGATCGGTGTGGGTGGCTGTGTAGCGACTCAAGAAGGTGATCACATTCGTCAACGTGCACCTTACGTAGACGTTATCTTTGGCCCACAAACATTACACCGTTTGCCAGAGATGATTAAATCATCACTGTCTAACGAAAAGCCAGTAATGGATATCTCTTTCCCAGAGATCGAAAAGTTCGATAACCTGCCAGAGCCAAAAGCTGAAGGCGCGACGGCGTTCGTTTCTATCATGGAAGGTTGTTCTAAATACTGTACTTACTGCGTTGTACCATACACACGTGGCGAAGAAGTTAGCCGTCCAATGGATGATGTACTTTTCGAAGTTGCTCAACTTGCAGAGCAAGGCGTACGTGAAGTTAACCTGCTAGGTCAAAACGTAAACGCATACCGCGGTCCAACACACGAAGGCGATATCTGTTCATTCGCAGAACTGCTTCGTCTTGTTGCTTCTATCGACGGTATCGACCGTATTCGTTTCACAACAAGCCACCCGCTTGAGTTTGGTGACGACATCATTGAAGTTTACAAAGACACACCAGAGCTAGTGAGCTTCCTTCACCTACCAGTACAAAGTGGTAGTGACCGTATTCTTACGATGATGAAGCGCCCACATACGGCTATCGAGTACAAATCTATTATCCGTAAACTGCGTAAAGCTCGCCCTGACATTCAAATCAGCTCTGACTTTATTGTTGGTTTCCCTGGTGAGTCTAAGCAAGACTTCCAAGATACAATGAAGCTAATTAAAGACGTTGATTTCGATATGAGCTTCAGCTTTGTTTTCTCTCCACGTCCAGGTACGCCAGCGGCAGATTACCCATGTGATGTACCAGCACAAGAGAAGAAAGATCGTCTGTACGAACTGCAGCAAACGGTAAACACACAAGCTATGCGTTTCTCTCGTCTAATGTTAGGCACAGAGCAACGTATCCTTGTTGAAGGCCCATCAAGAAAGAACCTAATGGAACTTCGCGGCCGTACAGAAAACAGCCGTGTTGTGAACTTCGAAGGTTCTGCAGACCTAATCGGTCAATTCGTAGATGTGAAGATCACTGAGGTTTACACCAACTCACTACGTGGTGAGCTAGTTCGCACAGAAAAAGACATGGGTCTACGCGTTGTTATGACTCCAGCAGAAATGATGGAAAAAACAAAACGTGAAGACGAGCTAGGTGTAGCGACATTTACGCCATAGGCAATACAACTGTTTGAGCACAAAGCGCAAACACAAAGCTTGAAATTACCTAACTAAGTGACCATCTTAGAAATAGGGATATCACCATCAGAAGCCCGGTCTAAATCGGGCTTTTTGCTCTTTGTTTTATTTAAGAGTGAGTGGCACAAAATGAGAGGCTAATTTGAGCAATAAAATCGTTACCTTAGAGATAAATCTAGAACCAGCAGACAACAAGCGCTTGGCAAGTTTATGCGGACCATTTGACGACAACATCAAGCATCTTGAGCGTCGTCTGGGCGTTGAGATTAATTACCGTAGCAACTTTTTCACCATTGTCGGTAAGCCTCACACTACAGCCGCAGCTTTAGACATCATCAAACACCTCTATGTTGAAACGGCTCCAGTTAAAGGCAACATAATCGATATCGAACCAGAGCAAATACATCTGGCGATCACCGAGTCAGGCATTTTGGAGCAACACGTCGAGTCTGAAATTGACTACGGCAAAGAAGTGACCATTAAGACTAAAAAAGGCGTCATCAAACCTCGAACGCCAAACCAAGCACAGTACCTAATGAACATGGTGACTCATGACATCACCTTTGGTATTGGGCCAGCAGGTACAGGTAAAACCTACTTAGCCGTTGCTGCAGCAGTTGATGCACTTGAACGCCAAGAGATTCGTCGCATTCTATTGACGCGCCCTGCTGTTGAAGCCGGTGAGAAGCTTGGTTTCCTACCGGGTGATTTAAGCCAAAAAGTAGACCCATATTTACGTCCACTTTACGATGCGCTGTTTGAGATGCTTGGCTTTGAGCGAGTTGAGAAGCTGATTGAACGTAACGTAATTGAAGTTGCGCCACTGGCTTACATGCGTGGTCGTACATTGAATGATGCGTTTATCATTCTTGATGAGAGCCAAAACACCACGGTAGAACAGATGAAGATGTTCTTAACCCGTATCGGTTTTAACTCACGCGCTGTGATCACAGGTGATATTACGCAAATCGATTTACCTCGTGGTGCAAAATCAGGCTTACGCCATGCGACTGAAGTGCTCAATGAAGTCGACGACATTAGCTTTAACTTCTTCATGTCTGAAGACGTCGTTCGTCACCCTGTAGTTGCTCGTATCGTCAACGCATACGAGAAGTGGGAAGCAAAAGACCAGAAAGAGCGCAAAGAGTTTGAAAAGCGTAAACGTGAAGAGCGTGAAGCCAAACTTCTTGAGGCTCAGCAGGTAGTTACGACACAATTAGCAACACAAAATAGCTCTGTAATTGCAGAACAAGGTGATAAATAGATGTCTATTGAACTAGACCTGCAATTAGCGGTCGAAAATGAGCAAGGTCTTCCAACTGAGCAAGATATTCAGCTTTGGTTGGACAAGACAATTCCTCAGTTTCAAGAGAACGCTGAGTTGACGGTTCGTATCGTTGATACACAAGAAAGCCACCAGCTCAATCATGAATATCGTGGCAAAGATAAGCCAACTAACGTGTTGTCTTTTCCATTCGAAGCTCCTCCAGGGATCGAGTTAGATCTACTGGGCGACCTCATTATCTGCCGCCAAGTTGTCGAAAAAGAAGCAGAAGAGCAAAGTAAGCCTCTGCTAGCACACTGGGCTCATATGGTTGTACATGGCAGTCTGCATCTGCTAGGTTATGATCATATCGAAGATGATGAAGCTGAAGAGATGGAGTCACTCGAGACAGAAATCATGCAATCTATGGGGTTTGAAGACCCTTACATTCTAGAAAAGTAAATTGATTCTAGTAAAGTAGGTTGCAGAGAAACAATAACTCATCGAACCTGTGATTTTCACAGGAATCTGAGTTGTAACGTGTGCTATCACACTTCTGATAGCGTTATTTTTTGAGAAATCATGAACGAAGGTAACCCCCCCACTTCTGAGGGAAGTAAAAAATCTGAAGGTCCGAGTAGAAAGTCCTTCTTTGAACGCCTAGGCCAACTATTTCAAGGTGAAGTAAAAGATCGCCAAGAGCTCGTAGATGTAATCCGCGACTCAGAAATTAATGACCTAATTGACCACGACACACGCGACATGCTCGAGGGTGTTATGGAAATTTCAGAGATGCGAGTACGCGATATCATGCTGCCTCGCTCTCAAATGGTTACAGTTGAACGCACAGATGATCTAGATACATTGATTGCGCTCATTACTGATGCTCAACACTCTCGCTACCCAGTGATCAGTGAAGATAAAGACCATGTTGAAGGCATTCTATTAGCGAAGGACCTACTTAAGTATTTGGGTTCAGAAAGTGCTCCATTTGATATCGAACAAGTGATTCGCCCTGTCGTGGTTGTTCCTGAAAGTAAGCGAGTTGATCGCCTGCTTAAGGAGTTCCAAGAAGAGCGTTACCACATGTCTATCGTTGTCGATGAGTTTGGTGGAGTTTCTGGCCTGGTAACCATTGAAGATATCCTCGAAGAAATCGTTGGTGAAATTGAAGACGAGTTCGACGATGAAGAAGAGCTAGATATTCGTAAGCTGAGTAAGCATACCTTCTCTGTAAAAGCTTTAACCACTATTGAAGAGTTCAACGATACGTTTAACACTGCCTTTAGTGACGACGAAGTGGATACGGTAGGCGGCATGGTTATGACAGCACTCGGCCACCTGCCGGTTCGTGGCGAAATTGTAGAAATCGAAAACTACCATTTCAAAATAACATCAGCAGATAACCGTCGTGTGATTCAGCTACAGGTAACCATTCCTGACGAACAGCCTCTTCCGACTATCGAAGAATAACAACTTCTCTCTAAAGAGATGACAGAAATTAGATGACTAATACCTTTATTCATCGCCTATTACGGCCGCTTGCGGCCGTTTTTGTTGGCGCTATAACCACCCTTTCATTCGCTCCATACTCTATATGGCCTCTTGCTATTCTCAGCCCAGCTTTGTTGCTGTTACTGATCCACAACCGCTCTCCTAAAAGTGCGCTTTGGATTGGCTACGCATGGGGTTTAGGTCAATTCACCACAGGTATCAGCTGGGTATACGTCAGCATTGATGGTTTTGGCGGCATGCCACTGGCAGCCAACCTATTTTTGATGGCATTGCTTGTTGGCTACCTAGCCGTTTATTCAGGGCTATTTACCTGGGGTTTGAATAAATTCTTCCCTGCCAATAACCTAAGCCGCTTTTTCCTTGCAGCTCCTGCATTCTGGCTAGTCTGTGATTGGCTGCGTGGCTGGGTAATGACGGGCTTCCCTTGGCTTTGGTTAGGCTACAGCCAAATCGATTCGCCATTGGGTTCATTTGCACCGATTGGCGGCGTAGAGCTAGTAACTTTAGCGATCATTGTTTCAGCCTCTGCATTCACTTATGCGATTGTTAACCGGGCTTGGAGCATCGCTATCATTCCCGCTGTCGTATTTAGCGCAGGCTTTGGTATTCGCAACATCGACTGGGTCACGCCGAACCCTGAAAAAACCACGTCAGTCGTCTTGATACAAGGCAACGTCGATCAAGACAGTAAATGGCTACCGAGTCATCGCTGGCCAACCATGATGAAGTACACCGACCTAAGCAGAGAAAACTGGGGAGCGGATATCATCATCTGGCCTGAAGCGGCTATTCCAGCATTCGAAGTTGAGATCCCATCTTTCCTACGTAACTTGGATAGCGCAGCGAAGATGAACAACAGTTCGATCATTACCGGTGTGCTGAATCAGTCTGAAGATAAGAAATACTACAACAGTGTTCTTTCTCTCGGTGTGAATCCATACGGTGAGTACAGCTACGATCCAGACGAACGCTACCATAAACACCACCTGTTACCATTTGGTGAGTTTGTGCCGTTTGAAGATATCTTGCGTCCATTAGCACCTTTCTTTAACTTGCCAATGTCATCATTTAGCCGTGGCGACTTTGTTCAACCAAACATAGTGGCAAATGGTCGTCACTTAGCGCCGGCACTGTGTTATGAGATCATCTTTAATGATCAAGTTAGACAGAACGTAACCGACGAGACTGACTTTATTTTAACGCTCTCTAACGATGCGTGGTTTGGTCGTTCGATTGGCCCTCTGCAACATATGGAAATTGCACAGATGCGTGCTCTGGAGCTTGGTAAGCCGGTTATTCGCTCGACCAACAACGGTGTGACGGCAGTTACTGATTACAAAGGCAATATAATCAAGCAAGTGCCTCAGTTTGAAACGGCAGTGTTAAAAGCTGAACTCATTTCAACGGATGGTCAAACGCCTTATCACACAGTAGGTACTTGGCCACTGTATATCTGGGCGATGCTCAGCTTGGTGATTGGTTGGGTAATTAGAAAGCCAAAAAGCTAGATTCGACGAAAAGTGATTTGAGGGTTGACTGATCGGGTCAACCCTTTTTCATTGCTGTGGTTTTGCGTTGATACGCTATTGTTCAGAAGCTTACGGTTTAAGGGCTTTACGACTAAACCCTTTAGAACCACATTTAATGCATGGAATGATATTGGTTGGGTGGTTATATTCGGTTTGGTGACCACACTCGTCACATACTAAGGTTCCCAAGCCAATGACTTCACCCGATTGATACAAGCCTTGGTGTTCTAAGTCTTGGAACAGTTCAACCCATTCCACCTTAGTACGATCAGTAATATCCAACAGCCCTTGCCAAATAGAGTCCGCAATCATCAAATAGAATGGACCGCTTTTACTCTCTTCATAGCTTTCGGAAAACTCTTTTAAGTCCGACTTCACGTAGGCAGAGATCAATGAAAGCTCATCTTTAGTCATATCATTAGCTGCTTTCGCAAACTTGCCCGACGTTTCGATTTTGTTGTTGAGCTCTTCAGGGCTATGCTTCAGCGTTTCAATCACCTCTTCGACGACTTCTTCATAGAGCGCTTTTTTCTTCGGCATAACAACCTCCTTAAGATAACCAACCTTTTAGTGAGCAAACGGATGCGCTGCAATGCACTCCCGCTTACAAACAAATGCAATTCATACTCTTAAGTATAGTTGCCCTGCGAAATTCAGTGAAAATTACACAATCTACTAAGCGGCAACTGCAAGTATGAAGGGTATAACTATTGTTGTACTCAGCTCCTTTAGGTATTCTATGACGATCTGTAAGATTCTGTTCTAACCGAACTCACAAATTCCAAGATAACCGGATACCATCGATGCAAGAACAATATAACCCGCAAGAGATTGAACAAAAGGTTCAACAACACTGGGATAACAGCGAGACTTTCGTTGTAAGTGAAGACCCAAACAAAGAAAAATTCTACTGTCTTTCTATGTTCCCTTACCCAAGTGGCCGACTGCACATGGGTCACGTGCGTAACTACACCATCGGTGATGTGGTATCTCGTTTCCAACGTCTACAAGGCAAAAACGTAATGCAGCCAATTGGTTGGGATGCATTCGGCCTACCTGCAGAAAACGCCGCTGTTAAAAACAATACAGCACCTGCACCATGGACTTACGAAAACATTGAGTACATGAAGAACCAGCTTAAGCTTCTAGGCTTTGGTTACGACTGGAACCGTGAATTCGCAACGTGTACTCCAGAGTACTACCGTTGGGAACAAGAGTTCTTCACTAAGCTTTACGAAAAAGGCCTGGTTTACAAGAAGACATCTTCAGTGAACTGGTGTCCAAACGACCAAACAGTACTGGCAAATGAGCAAGTAGAAGACGGTTGTTGCTGGCGTTGTGACACTCCAGTAGAGCAAAAGAAAATTCCACAGTGGTTTATTAAAATCACTGAGTACGCTCAAGAGCTACTAGACGATCTAGACAACCTTGAAGGTTGGCCTGAAATGGTTAAGACCATGCAGCGCAACTGGATCGGCCGCTCTGAAGGTGTTGAGCTATCTTTCGCTGTTAACGGCGAAGAAGCACCATTAGAAGTGTACACAACACGTCCAGATACACTAATGGGTGTTTCTTACGTTGGTATCGCTGCAGGTCACCCTCTTGCAGAGAAAGCATCGAAGAACAACCCAGAGCTTGCTGCATTCGTTGAAGAGTGTCGTAACACTAAAGTTGCTGAAGCTGAACTCGCAACGATGGAAAAGAAAGGTATGGATACTGGCCTAACGGCTATCCACCCTCTTAACGGTCGTGTTGTTCCTGTATACGTAGCAAACTTCGTACTTATGGATTACGGCACAGGTGCGGTAATGGCGGTTCCTGCTCACGATCAACGTGACTACGAGTTCGCAACTAAGTACGGCATCGATATCATCCCAGTAATCAAACCTGAAGATGGTTCTGAACTAGACGTGTCTGAAGCGGCTTACACTGAAAAAGGTGTACTGTTTGATTCTGGTGAATTCGATGGTCTTGCGTTCCAAGAAGCATTCGATGCAATTGCTGCGAAGCTTGAAGCTGAAGGCAAAGGTAAGAAGACAGTAAACTTCCGTCTACGTGACTGGGGTGTATCTCGTCAACGTTACTGGGGCGCTCCAATCCCAATGGTAACCACTGAAGACGGTGAAGTTCACCCAGTACCAGCAGACCAACTGCCAGTCATTCTTCCTGAAGATGTAGTAATGGATGGCGTAACGAGCCCAATCAAGGCTGACAAGTCTTGGGCTGAAACAACATTCAACGGCGAACCCGCTCTACGTGAGACTGACACGTTCGATACGTTTATGGAGTCTTCTTGGTACTACGCACGTTACTGTTCACCGCAAGCAGACGACATTCTAGATCCAGAGAAAGCAAACTACTGGCTACCAGTTGACCAATACGTTGGTGGTATCGAGCACGCTTGTATGCACCTGCTTTACTCTCGTTTCTTCCATAAGCTTCTACGTGATGCTGGCTACGTGACGTCTGATGAACCGTTCAAGCAACTACTATGTCAAGGCATGGTTCTGGCTGACGCGTTCTATCACGAAAACGAAAAAGGCACCAAAGAGTGGATTGCACCGACTGACGTAACGGTTGAACGTGACGGTAAAGGTCGCATCGAAAAAGCAGTCGACGATCAAGGTCGTGAAGTTGAACACTCAGGCATGATCAAAATGTCTAAGTCTAAGAACAACGGTATCGACCCACAAGAGATGGTAGACAAGTACGGCGCTGATACAGTACGTCTATTCATGATGTTTGCATCACCTGCAGACATGACGCTTGAGTGGCAAGAGTCTGGCGTTGAAGGGGCTAACCGCTTCCTTAAACGTGTTTGGAAATTGGTTCACGCTCACTCTTCTAAGGGTGCTGCTGAATCTGTTGATGCTTCTGCGCTATCTGGCGACCAAAAAGCACTTCGTCGTGATATCCATAAAACTATCGCGAAAGTAACGGACGATATTGGCCGTCGCCAAACGTTCAACACGGCAATCGCTGCAATCATGGAACTGATGAACAAGCTGGCGAAAGCACCTCAAGAGTCTGCACAAGACCGTGCAATCCTTGACGAAGCGCTAAAAGCGGTAGTACGCATGCTTTACCCAATGACGCCACACATCTCTTACGAAATGTGGATTGCACTTGGTGAATCAAACGTAGACTCAGCAACATGGCCAACTTTCGATGAGAAAGCGCTAGTTGAAGACGAGAAAACTATCGTTGTTATGATCAACGGTAAGCTACGTGCGAAACTAACCGTTGCTGCTGATGCAACAGAAGAGCAAGTTCGTGAGCTTGGTCTAAACGATGAGAACGCTAAGAAGTTCCTAGATGGCTTAACTATCCGTAAAGTTATCTTCGTACCAGGTAAGCTTCTAAACATCGTTGCTAACTAATTTCGTTAGCACAATGCAATTGCTAAAGAATTAACGAACTTAATTCATCAAAAGCAGTCTGTAGACAGGGTAGCTAATTGCCCTGTCTACTTATTTAAGCGCTTTAGACTTGAGCCTAACCACTCAAACGAACTAAAGCCTTTAAATAAGTATTCTACCTTCATGAGAGCCATCAAATAATGCGCCTGATTTCACTATCTTCATTGAAAGTTACTGTTGTTGTTTTAACCGTCAGCCTATTAAGTGCCTGTGGTTTCCACCTGCGTGGTGATTACTCCGTACCCGAAGAACTCAACAAGATCTCCGTAACCAGTTACGACCAATACAGTACGTTTACACGTATGATGAAAGGCCAACTGCGCATGAATGATGTAGAAATTGTGCCACCAGCTGAAAATACCCCTAACCTGCACATCATTAGCGAGAGTGTTGGTGAGCGTACTTTATCGCTATACCAAAATACTCGTGCCGCCGAAATTGAGCTAACATTTAACGCTTCATACCGAGTAACGATCCCAGATCTTGGCTCAAAAACGTTCTCAACCAGTGTTACCCGTAGTTACCTAGATAACCCGCTAACAGCCCTCGCAAAGTCGGTTGAACGCGACATGATCGAAGATGAAATGCGCAAGCTAGCAACTAGCCAAATCCTTCGCCAAATGGCGCGCCTAAAAGCCAACATCGCTGCAGACAGTATGGACCTTGAAGCACTAGAACACGTTCAAGTAAAAGAGCTTGAAAAGCAATACAACATCAAGAATGTTGAGATCGTACCAGCTTCAGAAGAACAACCAACACTTAGCGATTCGGCTGAGTAATAGGTTTATTTGATGCGTATTTTTACTGACCGCTTATCAGAGCAACTTATTAAACAGTTGAGTAATGTTTACCTAATTTTTGGTAACGAACCGCTACTGTTGCAAGAGAGCCGAGAAGCGATTCAAAAGGCTGCAAAACAGCAAGGCTTTGAAGAACGTCACCGCTTTGCGATTGATAGCAGTCTCGACTGGAATCAAGTCTACGACTGCACTCAAGCACTGAGCCTATTCTCTAGCCGTCAGGTCATCGAGCTTGAACTGCCAGAGTCAGGCGTCAATGCCGCAATAGCGAAAGAGCTACTCGCAATCTCCGAGCATATCCACAGTGATATCTTGTTAATCTTGGTGGGCACTAAGCTCACCAAAGCTCAAGAAAGCGCTAAGTGGTTTAAGGCTCTTTCGAATCAGGGTCACTGGGTCAGTTGCCTAACGCCAGATGTCAGTCGGTTACCTCAGTTTGTCCAAGCGCGTTGCCGTCAAATCGGTTTAACGCCAGACCCTGAAGCGATTCAAATGCTGGCGCAATGGCATGAGGGTAATCTATTTGCTCTCACCCAAAGCCTAGAAAAACTGGCTCTCCAATACCCAGATGGAAAACTCACGTTAGTACGCTTAGAAGAATCGCTGAGTCGACACAACCATTTTACTCCATTCCATTGGAGTGATGCGTTATTGGCAGGCAAAGGTAACCGAGCACAACGAATCCTGCGTCAGCTAGAAGCTGAAGGTGTCGAACCCGTCATTTTATTACGTAGCATACAACGAGAGCTTGCTCTGCTATTACAAATGCAGCAACAAATGAAACAGATGCCGATTGGTCAGGTCTTCGAAAAACACCGTATCTGGCAATCTAAAAAGCCTCTTTATAACGCCGCGCTAACAAGAGTTTCGATTTCTCAATTACACTCTTTGTTCGCGTTGCTCACTCAAGCTGAATTGATGACAAAAACTCAATATGAGCAGTCGCCTTGGCCACTAATTCATCAGTTAAGCGTAGAGTTTTGTATCCCTTCAGCTTCAATACCATTTCACGCATAAAAGCGTGTTATATTCTAGGGTCAACAAGCCCTAAACAAAGCTAAATTCAGATTAAAGGAACACCCAGTGTTACGTGAAGAACTAAAAGATTTTCTTGCAGACAAAGCCGACGACATGAAAGCAGAATCGATTGTAACTATCGATGTAGAAGGCAAATCAAGCGTTACTGATTACATGATTGTTTGTACTGGCACCTCTAAACGCCATGTTGCCTCTATTGCACAGCATGTTGCTGATGAAGTGCGTAAAGCGGGTATGCAACCTCTAGGTATGGACGGTCAGCAAGAAGGTGAATGGGTTGTTCTAGATATGGGCACAAGCATGCTTCACGTTATGCAAGAAGAGCATCGTGAGCTGTACCAACTAGAAAAACTTTGGGGCTAAGCTTTGAAGATCCAGTTAATCGCAGTTGGCACAAAAATGCCAAAGTGGGTTGAAGAAGGGTTTCAAGAATACAAACGCCGCTTCCCTCACGATATGCCATTAGAGCTCATTGAAATTACTGCAGGAAAGCGCGGTAAAAATGCAGATATTGCACGCATTCTTCAAAAAGAAGGTGAAGCGATGCTGGCTGCAGTTCCAAAAGGCAACCGTATTGTCACGCTCGATATCCCAGGTAGAAAGTGGGATACACCTCAACTTGCTGAGCAATTGGAAAGTTGGAAATTGGATGGACGCGACGTTTCTATCCTTATTGGCGGGCCTGAAGGACTAGCACCTGCATGTAAAGCGGCCGCAGACCAAAGTTGGTCTCTGTCTGCGCTTACTCTCCCTCACCCATTAGTACGCGTTATCATGGCTGAAAGCTTGTATCGAGCTTGGAGCATCACTGCTAACCACCCTTATCATCGAGAATAAGCGTTAATGTTACGTAAACGTAGCCAAATCCGCGATTACAAAGCAGAAGCACGACTATTTACTAGCCGTGCTTTTGTTGCGTTTGCGGGGATCATAGTCATGATGTCGATGTTGGTTGTTAACCTGTACAACATTCAGGTCAATCAATACCAAGACTATAAAACTCGTTCTAACGACAACCGTATCAAGGTCGTTCCGATCGCCCCTAACCGTGGTTTGATTTACGATCGCAACGGTATACTTCTTGCCGAAAACCGTCCTGTTTTCAATCTAGAAATCATACCCGAAAAAATTAAAGATATGGATGACACGCTTGCTCGTCTGCAAGCATTAATTGAGATCCCGCCAGAGCGTATCGAGCGCTTTAATCGTGATCGTCATAATTCACGACGCTTTAAATCAGTACCTATTCTTAATCAACTGTCTGAAGAACAAGTTGCCGTCTTCTCTGTAAACCAACACAAATTCCCAGGTGTTGAAGTTACGGGAACTTTGAAGCGTTTCTACCCTTACGGTGATGTGCTCACTCACGTAATAGGCTATGTATCGCGCATCAATGACCGTGATATGCAGCGCTTGATGCGAGAAGAAAAAGACGCCAATTACCAAGCTACACGTGATATCGGTAAGTTGGGTATTGAGCGTTATTACGAAGATATGTTGCACGGTACAGCTGGCTACCAAGAAGTCGAAGTTAACAGTCGTGGACGAGTGATTCGTACCCTCAAATTTGTCCCTTCGGTTCCAGGCAAAGATATCGTACTTAACTTAGATATCAAGCTACAGCTATACGTACATAAGTTACTTGATGGCCGCCGTGGTTCAGCTATCGTTCTCGATCCGAAAGACAATGGCGTGTTAGCCATGGTATCGAGCCCAAGCTACGACCCAAACGCATTCGTGCATGGTATCTCGTCTAAAGGCTATAACGCGCTACTTCAAGACAAAAACCGCCCTTTGGTTAACCGTGCCACGCTAGGGATTTACCCACCAGCATCGACGATCAAACCCTTCATTGCTGTTGCTGCTCTGCAAGAAGGTGTTATTACACCAAACACTACGCGCAATGACCCAGGCTATTGGAAGATACCAAACTCAAAAACGAGACCATTCCGTGACTGGTTGCGTTGGGGACACGGGGTCGTTGATATAGAGAAAGCGATTGAAGAGTCAGTGGATACTTTCTTTTACCAAATTGCTTATGATCTCGGCATTGATCGCATATCCAAATGGATGATGATGTTCGGCTTTGGTGATTATACTGGCATCGATATTTATGAAGAAAGCAAAGCCAATATGCCAACTCGTGATTGGAAGATGGCAAGACACCGTGTGCCTTGGTACCAAGGTGACACCATCCCAGTTGGTATTGGCCAAGGCTACTGGACTGCAACACCCATGCAGATTGCAAAAGCCACATCAGTTTTGGTCAATGAAGGTGAAGTAACCGCACCTCACCTACTTCGTTCAACCATTGATAACGGTCGTCCATTCGATGAACAAATCATGTCGGACATTGAAACTTACCCACCGCTAACCGGGGTTAAGAAGAAGTATTGGGATATCGCTCAGGAAGGTATGAGGCTGGCTAACCACGGTAAGAAAGGTACGGCAAGACGTTCATTCCAGAAAATGTCTTACCAAACCGCTGGTAAATCGGGTACCGCACAGGTATTCGGCTTAAAAGAAGATGAAGAGTACAACGCGGATGAAATCGCAGAGCACTTACGCGATCACGCCCTCTTTACGGGTTACGCGCCTTTTGAAGATCCTGAAGCCGTCGTGACTATCGTTCTAGAGAACGCAGGTGGCGGTTCTTCTAACGGCGGCCCAGTAGTAAGAAGGATTTTAGACCATATTATCCTTGCAGAAGATTATCAAAGTGAGCCAATTAAATAATGAAACTTGATCCTTCAACTGGACGAAATAGAGCCCTATTCGAAAGGCTGCATATCGACCTGCCGCTTTTGCTTGGCATTCTGGTTTTAATGGGCTTTGCCCTGCTGATCATGTACAGCGCAAGCGGACAAAGCCTTGCGATGATGGACCGCCAGGCGATGCGCATGGCTCTGTCTTTAGGTGTGATGATCTTCCTAGCGCAAATCTCACCTCGTACTTATGAAACCTTGGCACCACTGCTATTTGTAGGTGGTGTCATCTTGCTATTGGGCGTGTTGTTCTTTGGTGAAGCCTCTAAAGGCGCCCAGCGTTGGTTAAACTTCGGCTTTGTTCGATTCCAACCGTCAGAGCTATTAAAGCTCGCGGTGCCTTTGATGCTGGCACGATTTATCGGTAAGCGCTCACTTCCACCAACATTCCAAACATTAGCGATCTCGCTAGTGATGGTGTTTGTACCGACGATTCTAATCGCAAAGCAGCCTGACCTAGGTACATCTATCCTTATCGCCGCATCTGGTATCTTCGTGATATTCCTGGCTGGTATCAGTTGGAAAATCATTGCTAGCGCCGCAATCGCATTAGGGGCATTTATCCCAATCCTATGGTTCTTCTTGATGCGTGAATATCAAAAAGTGCGTGTTAGAACCCTTTTTGATCCTGAATCAGATCCATTAGGTGCGGGTTACCACATCATTCAAAGTAAGATTGCGATAGGTTCGGGTGGTATATCAGGAAAAGGTTGGCTGCAAGGCACTCAATCTCAATTAGAATTCATTCCAGAGCGCCACACCGACTTCATTTTTGCGGTCATCGCCGAAGAGTGGGGCATGATTGGTATCTTGTTCTTGCTTGCTATCTACCTGTTTATTATTGGACGTGGCTTAGTGCTTGCGAGCCAAGCTCAAACCGCATTCGGTCGAATGATGGGCGGCAGTATTGTACTGAGCTTCTTCGTTTATATTTTTGTAAACATTGGCATGGTAAGTGGCATTCTACCTGTGGTTGGTGTTCCTCTTCCTTTAGTCAGTTATGGTGGTACTTCAATGGTTACCCTTATGGCTGGTTTTGGTATTTTAATGTCGATCCATACACACAGAAAAGCATTCTCAAAGGCGACCTAATCGATGTCTATTACAACGTTTCCAAAAAAAGCATCCTTGGTTGATGAGCTGCCAATCAAAAAAATAGCCTCTATCTTAGGGCTAGCGATTTTAATCAATGGTTGTTCTTCAAAGCAGCCAACAGGGCGCTACGATATTGATTCAGATATTGCACCAGACGCACCTATCTCAGTAGAGCATCTCGAGGATGCTCACCCTCAGTATGAACCTTATAGTTTAGGTGGTAACACGGATTACACTTTACGTGGCGAAGACTACAAGATCGTAAAGAAGACCGAAGGGTTTACTGAGAAAGGCAAAGCCTCTTGGTACGGTAAGAAATTTCATGGTCACTTAACGTCTAACGGCGAGATCTATGACATGTATTCGATGTCTGCGGCGCACAAAACATTGCCAATTCCAAGCTATGTAAAAGTGACGAATACCGACAATAACAAAACGACGATTGTTCGTATCAATGACCGCGGCCCATTCCATGAAGGCCGAATCATTGACCTTAGTTATGCGGCAGCTTACAAGCTCGATGTGTTGAGAACCGGCACGGCAAATGTTGAGATTGAAGTCATTACTGTGGCTATGCCAACCGACGCAAATAAAAAGGCTGCTTTACCGCAATTTATTATTCAAGTCGCAACATCTCCACATGAAGATAGAACAGAGAAGTTAGCGAAAGATCTAGCCGAAAAGCTAGAAGTAGCAACGTTCTTGCAGCCAAATGATGACAACTACCGTCTGATGATTGGGCCATTTCATGACTATGCTCTGACTCAAGAGAAATTAGAACAAGTTAAGCTAATGGGTTACCCGTCAGCTTATATAAAAAAACACACCCTAACTCGCTAATTAATCTAACAGTTACTTCTGGTAATCAGCGCTCTGGTGTGACAGAGTGATTCTGTTAATATATGAATAGTTCACCAAATAATTGCATTCAAAATGATTAAATCTAATAAACTTGTTAAATCGATTTTTGCTACTTCTGTTGCTCTTTCTGCAACGATAGCTACATCGTCATTCGCCGCTCCTATTGTTGTTCCTGATGCACCTCAAATCGCCGCTAAAGGTTTTGTTCTGATGGATTACCATTCAGGCAAAGTACTAGCAGAGAAAGAGATGAATACTCAGCTTTCTCCAGCAAGTTTAACCAAGATGATGACGAGCTACGTGATCGGCCAAGAGCTCGACCGTGGCAACATCAACCTAAACGACGATGTTGTAATCAGTGAAAATGCTTGGGCTAAAAACTTCCCAGATTCATCTAAGATGTTCGTTGAAGTGGGCACTACGGTTAAAGTTGAAGAATTAAACCGCGGTATCATCATTCAATCAGGTAACGACGCATGTGTTGCTATGGCTGAACACATCGCTGGCTCTGAAGATGCATTCGTTGACCTAATGAACGCTTGGGCAAGCTCTATCGGCATGAAAGACACGCACTTTGCTAACGTGCACGGTCTAGACAACCCGAACCTATACTCAACGCCTTACGATATGGCGCTACTTGGTCAGGCGCTGATTCGCGACGTACCAGACGAGTACCGTATCTACTCAGAGAAGAAATTCACATACAACGGCATCACCCAATACAACCGTAACGGTCTGTTATGGGATAAGAGCATGAACGTTGATGGCATCAAAACGGGCCACACAAGCAATGCAGGTTACAGCCTAGTAAGCTCAGCGACAGAAGGCAAAATGCGCCTAGTGGCTGTAGTTATGGGCACCAAGAATGCGAATGCTCGTAAAACAGAAAGCAAAAAACTGCTTAGCTACGGCTTCCGCTTCTTTGAAACAGTGGCACCACACACAGCCGGTGAAACCTTCGTAGAAGAGAAGATCTGGATGGGTAGCAAGGACACAGTTGCACTGGGTGTCGACGAAGATACTTTCGTAACGCTACCTCGTGGTCAAGCTAAGAACCTGAAGGCAAGCTTCGTTCTTGAGAAAGAGCTAGAAGCGCCAATCAGCAAAGGCGATGTAGTTGGTAAACTATTCTACCAAGTAGACGGTGAAGACGTTGCTGAATACCCACTACTAGCACTTGAGGATGTAGACCAAGGCAGCCTATTCAGCCGTCTATGGGACTACCTAGTTCTTCTGTTCAAGGGTTTATTCTAAACAAGCAAAAGGTTTGTTCTAGGTAAAACCCAAGCTTGTTGTATAGCTAACCTAATGAGTAAGTTCATGATTTACTCATTAGCGAACCAAAAGCCGCCATGTGCGGCTTTTGTTGATCTTGAGTTCGGTGATATTTACACGTAATATTCCGCCTTATTACTCGTGTCTGTTGACCGAACACGCTTTTTATCGACATTTCGCCAATTTGCGAGAGTCTAGCCTTTTGGAGCTAATCATGAACATCAATTCTGATGCAAAACTAAAAGACCTCTTAGAGTTCCCTTGTTCATTCACTTACAAAGTAATGGGCCACGCTAAGCCAGAACTGACTGAGCTAGTACTAGAAGTGATCCAGCGTCATGCTCCTGGTGACTACAGCCCAACGCTAAAACCGAGTGCGAAAGGTAACTACCACTCTGTTTCTATCAATATTACTGCGACTTCAATTGAACAAGTAGAAACTCTTTATAAAGAACTGGGCGAGATCGAAATCGTTCGTATGGTTCTGTAATCTCCGATTACACATGAGAAACAGCGGCTTATTGCCGCTGTTTTTGTTTAAAGCACCCTATCTAGCTCAAATTCATTCAACTTAATTTTCAATAAATACAAAGAAAGTTGAAAAACCTTGCAGTCCGTCTGTAGTTAGAATCATGTTTCGCGTTTATAATGCGTTCACTTTATTAATCCTTGAGGGAGTGCAGCTTTGCAAAATAAGCTAATCGTAAAAAAATTAGGCCGTCAGGATTACGAACCTGTATGGAAAGCCATGCATAAGTTCACAGACGAACGCACGGAAGAAGACGTAGACCAAGTTTGGTTGGTTGAACACAACCCTGTCTTCACTCAAGGACAAGCAGGCAAAGCTGAGCATGTATTAAATGCTGGTGATATCCCTGTAATACAAAGCGATCGCGGTGGCCAAGTGACTTATCACGGCCCAGGCCAATTAGTGGCTTACTTTCTGATTAACATCCGCCGCAAGAAATTCGGAGTACGTGATTTGGTTACTCATATCGAGAACCTCGTAATCAATACTCTGAAAGCTTACAATATAGATTCAGCTGCCCGACCTGACGCTCCTGGTGTTTATGTCGATGGCAAGAAAATCTGTTCACTTGGATTACGTATTCGACGTGGCTGCTCGTTCCACGGGTTAGCACTCAACGTCGATATGGACCTGTCTCCATTCCTACGTATTAACCCATGTGGTTACCAAGGTATGGAAATGGCGCAGGTAAGCCAACTCGGCGGACCAAGTGAACTAGAAAACGTTGAGCAACAGTTAATACAAGAGCTCGTAGAGCTACTCGGCTATGACCAAGTAGACATTCAAGCCACCAGTAACATTACAGCAGAAGCATAAAATCATGAGCAAACCAATCCAAATGGAAAAAGGCGTTAAATATCGTGACGCTGACAAAATGGCATTAATTCCCGTAAAGAATATGCCTGCTGAACAGAAAGAAGTTCTACGTAAGCCTGAATGGATGAAGATTAAACTTCCTTCAGACAGCCATCGTATTCAAGAAATCAAATCAGCAATGCGTAAAAACAACCTGCACTCAGTTTGTGAAGAAGCGTCTTGCCCTAACCTAGCCGAGTGTTTCAACCACGGTACGGCAACGTTTATGATTCTTGGCGCTATCTGTACTCGTCGCTGCCCGTTCTGTGATGTTGCCCATGGTCGTCCTGTTGCTCCTGAAGCTGAAGAGCCGAAGAAACTGGCTAAAACAATTCAAGACATGAAACTGAAGTACGTTGTAATCACTTCAGTTGACCGTGATGACTTGCGTGACGGCGGTGCTCAGCACTTTGCTGACTGTAACCGTGAGATTCGCGAACTCAACCCAAATATTCGTATCGAAACACTGGTTCCAGACTTCCGCGGTCGTATGGACGTTGCGCTTGACCTAATGAAAGACAACCCGCCAGATGTTTTCAACCACAACCTAGAGACAGCGCCACGTCTATACCGTAAAGCGCGTCCAGGTGCGAACTACAAGTGGTCTCTTGATCTACTGAAGAAATTCAAAGAGCAGCACCCTGATATCCCAACAAAATCAGGTGTGATGATGGGTCTTGGCGAGACAAAAGAAGAGATCGTTCAAGTACTGAAAGACCTTCGCGAACATGGTGTGACTATGCTGACACTAGGTCAATACCTAGCACCAAGCCGTCACCACTTACCAGTAGAACGCTACGTGCCGCCTTCTGAGTTCGATGAGCTGAAAGAGATTGCTCTAGAGCTAGGCTTTACTCACGCAGCGTGTGGCCCGTTTGTACGTTCTTCTTACCATGCGGACTTGCAAGCTCAAGGTATGGAAATTAAGTAATCACGATTGCTTAACGAACAATGCAAAGGCGCTGAATATTATGTTCAGCGCCTTTTTTCTATCTTGTTCGTGCCGCTATAGCTTTATATTTCGTGCCACTAAGCTTTATATAAAAACAACAAAGCCACTCTTTATGAGTGGCTTTGTGCTTAATATTTCAAGTTCAGAGGAGGTAATTTCAAAAAGCCCAGATAGGGTTCTGCATTAACCGAAAGATGCCCAGATAACCGTTGCTACCAAAATTGGGCACACAAACTTCACATACATTGGCCAAACCTTACCAAACCAACCAAGTTGAAAATCAGGACTGCCTTGTTCAAGCTCTTTCACTTTTGAAGCTCGGCTCCATACCCAACCACCAAACACACAGAACATCAGTGCAGCGACTGGTTGAAGATACTGAGTTGCAATCATCGCTACCATGCCAAACATCGCAGCAAAGTTGTAAACAATCACCACACTAAACAGCGCGATAGCACCACCAATCACCCAGCTTGTTGGCGTTCGTCTAGTATTGAAACGCTCACTCACTAGCGCAACCGGGCCTTCAAGCATCGAAATCGAAGAAGTCAGTGCAGCAATCGTTAGTAGTAAAAAGAACACAATCGCAAAGATCTGTCCAAGCACACCTAAACTATCAAACATCAACGGCAAAACCGTGAATACTAGAGTGTCAGAGCTTAATAGTGAGCCGTCTTCAGCGTAGATTTGAACGCCTTTTTGCATCGCAACAAACATTGCTGGCATCACCACTAATCCAGCAATAAAAGCGACAGCAGTATCCACCAGAGTTACGTTCATCGCCATTTTTGGTAGGTTCTCTTTCTTGCTTAAGTAAGAGCCATAAACCAACATTGAACAGCCACCAATGGTGAGCGAGAAGAAGCCTTGTCCCATCGCTGCTAGAATCAGCTTTCTATCCCACACTTTCTCAAAGTCTGGAATAAGGTAATGTTTTAGGCCTTCCATCGCGCCAGATTGCGTCATGATGTAAACAAACAATAAGCCAAATAAAACAAACAGCGCAGGCATCAAACGAGTCGACCATTTCTCGATGCCTTGCTTAACACCGCCCTGCACAATCAAGATAGTCAGTACATAGAACACGACGGTACCAAATACGTTGCGCTCAACACTGAAGCCCTTAAACCAATCAGCAATCGCTTCTAGGCCGATAAGATCCGCGACCGCACCAATTAGGAAACAGATCAACCAGCCACCAACAATACTGTAAAACGCCAACACTGCGCTTGGTACACTCAGTCCAACCCAACCGACAAACTCACCGACTTTCTTACCCAAAGGGTTTGTCGTCAAAGATCGCATGCTATCAACTGGGTTTGCTTGGCCGTGACGGCCTATAGCCATCTCAACCACCAACATAGGGAAAGCAACCACGAAGATCATGATCAAATAGACTAAAAGGAAAGCGCCACCACCGTTGCTAGCAACTTGAGTCGGGAAACCCCAAATATTACCCAAGCCAACCGCTGCACCAGCCGCTGCTAAAATAAAACCTAAACGAGAGCTAAAGTACTCTCTTGAAGAGGAAGATTGTTGGTCCATATCGCCCGCATTAAAAATCAGTGAACTAGTTGAGAAGTACAGTAATAAAAAGCAATGATAGGCACAACCAATAAATGAACAATTCTCTGATTTTTACAATCAATGCGCTATTTAGAACAACAAAATTAACAAAAAACCAGTCTTATCGTTCAATTATAAGCAACAAAGCGAAGCAGTAGGCTTAAGAAGGAAATGGATTGAATTGAGATAAATACTCGCCGTGTGGTTCCATTTATACAAACAAAAAGAGCACCGACCGGTGCTCTTACTATTCATCACTAGACTCGAATTAAATTGTGAAGACTTGGTAATCTTTTAAGTTCGGAATGATTTCATGCAGTTCTTGCTCTTGTTCTGCCATCTCATCAAGTGAATCACAGAACTCATTCGCTTCCTCCTGTACTTGTTGAGAGTGTTCTTTCATTCGCTCTTCAACTTTCAGCTTTAATTCAGCCATACTGTCAGCCAGTTCAGTCAGGTTTAGGCCACCGTCTTGTTTCATTTTTTCTGACATCGCATTAAAAGCGCTAGAGATAAATTCTTGGTTAAAGATTTCTTTCGCCTTCTCGAAATCTTCAGACCAACCATTGGCCATCGAATCAAAGCTTTCTGCAGGCAACACTAATTCGCCATCTTTGTAATAACGCGCTTCCAGTTCTGCAAAGTAGGTTTTCATTGATTCTTTTACATTATCAAATGACTCAGGTGAATCCAGGCTAGCCGCGATATCATCAATCACGTCATTGGCTAACGCTAAGCTATCGTTGGCCATTTGTTTCGCTCGAGGTAAGTACTCACTCATGTTTTCGCGATATTTCTCAATCGCCGCTTGTTGGTCGGCATCAAGCTCAACCTTCTCACCATGAATATAGAGGTCGTTGTTATCATCAAAAACGGCCGTATCACCATTCACTTGATGGATTTCGACTTTTTGGTCATCAATTCGTAGTTCATTCTTCAAATCAACTCGACACTGAGCAGCAAACGTTGGCAAGCTCACAACAGCGATAACCGCTGTTAGTGATGCAATTAATACACTGTTTTTCATAAATACATTGTTTTTCATAACATCCTCTCATCAATCTGACAGATTACTATACCCTTGGTATATGCTCCTTTGTCAGAGAAACGTTTTATATCTATTAGTCAGTTAGTTAGTCGATAGAGATAACTTCGTAGCAAAACTGTTTATCTGCGACCTTAAACTCAATCTCATCACCAACTTCTTTACCCATTAGAGCCTGGCCAAAAGGTGCATTTGCCGTCACGATGGCAATCTCATTCTCATTCCACGTGACAGAAAGTCCGCCGACTCTCGGCCCCATAAAAAAGTGTTTATATTGATCATGCTCGTCAATGACCACAACGTAACTGCTCACCGTAACCTTCTCACTATCACGCAACACTAAGTTACGATAACACTGAATATCGTCTTCACACTCTTGTACCCTCACCGCTTGACCATGGGCGAGATACGAAGCTTCTAATGCCAATGTATCGTACTTATGTTCAGGCACTGTCTCTTCATCTGTCGCAGCATCAATAGCGCGTTGAGTAGCAGATTGTGCGATACGTAATCGGGATTCAAGTTGCTCTATGATTATTTGGCGAAGCTCAGACTTATTCATACTATTGGGGTGCTTTTCTATAGGAGCTACAGAATAGAATTAGGTACAATCAGGTGCAAGACATTTGATTCATCAAGCGACGCTATCATGAATGGGCGCCCGCTTTAGCATCAATACGACACTTAATAACTCAGGTAGAACATAAATGATTGAGCAGAAGCTAAAACAAGTATTCGGATTCGACTCACTGCGCAATGGGCAAAAGCAAGTCATTGATAACGTTCTATCTGGTCACTCGACTGCCGCGATATTCCCGACAGGCTCAGGTAAATCGCTGTGCTATCAATTACCAGCATTAGAGTTACCGCACTTAACCTTGGTGATATCGCCACTGTTAGCCTTGATGAAAGACCAACTCGCTTTCCTGCACAGTAAAGGCATTAGCGCAGCGGCAATCGAATCAAGCCAAGACCGACAAACCACACAGCAGGTTATGCAGTCAGTGCGTAACGGTGACACCAAGATCCTCATGATCTCCGTCGAGCGCTTGAAGAACGAACGCTTTCGTCAGTTTATCTCCCAAGTGTCGATCTCACTGCTTGTGGTCGATGAAGCGCACTGTATTTCAGAATGGGGACACAACTTCAGACCCGACTACCTGAAGCTTCCTCAATACCAAAAACAGCTCAACATTCCTCAGGTTCTACTACTGACAGCCACTGCGACTACAGCGGTTATCCAAGATATGAAGTCAAAGTTTGAAATTGATGAGGAGCGCGTTGTGGTTACGGGTTTCTATCGTCAAAATCTCGATCTGTCGATTCAACCTTGTGAACAAACCAGTAAGCTAGAAACCTTGTGCAATGTGGTTAACCAAGCTTCTCTCGCTCCGACTATTGTTTATGTCACCCTTCAACAAACGGCAGAGATGGTGGCTCAGCAGCTTCGCAATGCTGGCGTTAATGCAGTGGCTTACCATGCGGGTCTTAAGCCTGAAAATAGAGATGCTATTCAACACCAATTCATGAATGATGACGTGAGCTGTATCGTCGCAACTATCGCGTTTGGTATGGGCGTGGATAAGTCCAACATTCGCCGAGTGATTCACTTTGACTTACCAAAATCGATCGAAAACTACTCACAAGAGATCGGCAGAGCTGGTCGAGATGGGCAAGCGTCTGAATGTATTTTACTGGCTAACAAACACGGTTTAAGCACACTCGAGAACTTCGTTTTTGGTGATACGCCAGACAACATATCGATCCAAGCGGTATTAAAAGAGATCTACGAAAATCAAAACATTGGCGCTTCTGGCTCGAATCAATGGGAGATCATGCTTAATCAACTATCACGTGAATCCAACATTCGTCAGTTACCGCTAAAAACACTACTGGTGTATCTCGAAATTGAAGGTGTGATTGAGCCCAAGTACAGCTACTTCGCAGACTACAAATTTAAGTTCATTCGTCCGAAACAGCAGATCACAGAGCAATTTCAAAGTGAACGTCGTCAATTTGTCGAAGCGATTTTCCAATGCTCTCCTCAAGCAAGAGTGTGGTGCCAAATCGACTTCGATGCGCTTTGGACACACTTCCAAGCCGATCGTCAGCGCGTAATTGCAGCTATCGATTACTTCAATGAACAAGGTTGGATTGAATTGGAGAGCAAGCAGATCACCGATGTCTACGCGATCCACAATACTTCTGAAGATATGATGCAACTGTCAGAGCGTCTAACTGAGTTGTTTAAAGCAAAAGAAAACAGCGAGATAAACCGCCTTAACCAAATGCTGAATTTCTTTGAGGCAGATACTTGCCTAAGCTCACGCCTTGCGAGTTATTTTGCCGATGATAAAGCACCAACAAACTGCGGTCACTGCTCTGTATGTCGAGGAGAAGTGGCAATCTTACCAACCGTTGATGTTGAACCTATCGATGATGAGACGGTGATGACATGGATACATGAGTTTATTTCGGCTAGCCAACAACTGATTACCGACGAGGCAATTACTCGCTTCTTATGTGGAATAGCCACCCCGCTTTCAACCAAACTCAAAGCCAGTAAAATGGTCGGTTACGGCAAGCTAGAGCAGCAACCGTTCAGTGATACCTTAGCGCGAGTAAAACAACTTCCTAGGTAATTCTTACTTATAAAAAACCGACTAGGCTATGAAGCGTAGTCGGTATTCATCTCACTCATTATCTTTAAAAGAAGCTCAACTGACGCATTTGGTCTTTGGGTTGCAGCATTACACTTAAACCAAGTAGGCGTATCTCTCGCCCTTGTTGTCTTTTCAGTATTTCACTAAGCAGCTCTTTGAAGTGTTCACGATCGAGAGAGGCGTGGATGTGCTCAATCGTGGTTTGTTGAAAATCGGCGAACTTGAGCTTAATGCCCTGCTTGATGATCGCTTTGCTTGGACTAGCCTTTTCTAAGCGAGTCTCGAGTTCAGGAAATAGCTTGTCTTCGATTACCTGCCAACATTCAGCGTAAGTTGAAATATTTTGAGTGAAGGTGCGCTCTACGCCTACCGATTTTCGCTCGCGCTCGATGATAACTTCTCGATCATCAATGCCATGACTGCGCTTCCAGAGTGATGCACCTTGACGGCCAAACTTGAGTAGGAGGTCTCGATAGTCAGACTCTTTAATATCCTTACAAGTAAAGAAACCTGCTTGATGCAGCTTTTCAATGCTCACCTTGCCAACACCGGGAATCTTTTCAAGTGGTAGCTCATCGATCACTGATTGCACGTCTTGTGGAGGGATAACAAACTGACCATTGGGCTTATTCAGATCTGAGGCCACTTTCGCCAAGAATTTAATCGGTGCAATTCCTGCAGAAGCTGTCAGGTTCAGTTCGTTCCAAATATCACGGCGAATAGACTCGGCAATAAGTGTTGCTGAACCGTGACACCGCTTAGAATCGGTGACATCAAGGAAAGCTTCATCCAAGGAAAGTGGTTCAATGATTGATGTGTATCGAGAGAAGATTTCACGGATCTTTTTAGATATCTCGACATAGACCGACATTCTTCCCGGCACAACCAATAGATTAGGACAAAGCTGCAGGGCTTTTCCGGTCGGCATTGCAGAGCGAACACCAAACTTGCGGGCTTCGTAATTACAGGTACTCAAAACACCACGTTGCTTTTCATGCCCACCAACAGCTAACGGGCGATTTCGGTAAGCAGGGTTATCACGCATTTCTACAGCAGCGTAAAAACAATCCATATCAACATGAATTATTTTTCTTACTTTCTCTTCACCCGCACTACACATCTAGGAATCACTCGACCTTACAACTGTATCTATAAACAGTATAATCCAATTATTATCAGATTTAAAACGATCTCGAGTCCAGCTAAAGAGGTTTCTCTTCAATAGCCATGAGCTCTTCTGATACTATTGTTAACGAGTATTTAGTCTATAAGTAGGGATAGCTTTTGAGTGAAAAAATACTAGTGGTAGAGGATAGTCGCGCATTCAGAAACTATCTTTACCAACAATTTAAGAACGATGGCTATGAAGTTGCGTTGGCGGAATCTGTAGAAGAAGCCAAAGCGATCTTAGAGCAAGAAACGGATTTCTTGTGTGCAGTCCTCGACTACTGTTTACCTGACGGCCAAGACGGCGAGATCATTGATCTCGTCTTAGGCTATCAACAGAAAATCATTGTCCTGACCGGGATGTTCGACAATCAACTGCGAGAGCAAGTCCTAGCCAAAGGCGTTATCGATTACATACTTAAAGACAGTATGTCATCAGTAAGCTACCTACTTCCCCTGGTTCAAAGAATTTCGAATAATCGCCATCACAAAGCATTGGTTGTCGATGATTCAGCGGTCGTTCGCCGTTACATAGCTCAACTTCTAGAACACCAATATATCCAAACTATCCAAGCCGAAGATGGCGAACAAGCATTAAAGCTCCTTCATAACGATCCCGATATTACGTTCGTTGTTACAGACCATGATATGCCGAAGAAAGACGGTATAGCGATGATCCGTGAGATACGACGCGATCACGACAGAAACCAGTTGGCTATTCTAGGGTTATCAGGCAGCGATGATCGCACCATGACAGCTCGATTCCTTAAAGCGGGGGCTAACGACTTCCTTTACAAGCCTTTTAACCAAGAAGAATTTTTTTGCCGTATCCATCAACTGCTTGATATGAAAGAAGCGGCCAACGAGCTATTTCGACATGCCAACGAGGATGCTCTTACTGGCTTATGGAACCGTCGTTACCTGTTCAATCAAACATGTAAAGGTTGTGAGCAGCGCAGTATAGCCATGATGGATATCGACTTCTTCAAGAAAGTGAACGACACCTACGGTCACGATGGTGGTGATGCAGTCCTCGTGGAAGTCGGCAAGATCATCAAAGACCATTTTAAAGATGATGTTGCTGTACGCTTCGGTGGCGAAGAGTTTTGTATTCAGTCGTGTGGTTCGTTTGAGAGCTTTGTTGACAACTTAGAGTCCATGAGAGAAGCCATTGAAAGCCATGTTGTTGAGCATGACTCTCAAAGAATCAAGGTCAGTATCAGTATCGGCGTAACCGATTTAGACGCGAAGCTAGATGAGCAGATCAAAGCCGCTGATGAGCTTCTTTATACGGCAAAAGAGCAAGGTAGAAACCAACTAGTGTTTGCGCGTAACAGCATGCAAATCGAACAATAGTCATTCGCCTCTGTTTCCATTTTTGGTATACCAAGATTAATTGCTAGACCTCAAAACTAAAAAAGCTCAAGACGATAATCTTGAGCTTTTCAATTTGAGGGCATAGATAACTCTATCCCCTATGACTGTCACCAATTAAGCGATACGGTCTTTACTCCAAGCCGCTTCTTTTTGTTGACGCTCAGCCAGCTTCTCTTCACGGTAAGCTTCACGTGCTTCACGCTTCTTACGCGCGTCACAAGGTTCAGGGCAGTTACATACTTTATCAATACCAACAGCACCCAAACCGCCACAGCTACCTTTCACAACTTTCTTTTGGATAATGTAGCCAATTGACATCGCTGCGATTACTGCAAGAAAAACACCAAATGTAATCAGAAATGTATTCATAATTATCTCGCTTACCTTATTTACCTAAGTATGGCTTAAATGCTTCAGAAGCAATTTCTTTAAAGCCATCTGCTGTTTTTACCACCATGAACACTGGGATGTTATGTTGGTTTGCGACTTCCATTCCTTTTTCCTCACCTAAGACCATAAGGCCCGTAGATAAGCCGTCTGCAGTCATTGAAGACGGGTTTAAAACAGTCACAGAAACCACTTTATGGTGAAGAGGCTTTCCTGTTTCAGGGTTGATGATGTGTGAGTAACGAACACCATCACGTTCAAAATAGTTACGGTAATCACCAGAGGTTGCGATAGCCATATCACCCGGCTCGATGATCTCTTGGATATTACGCTCATCAACGCTTGGTTTCTCAATCGCGATACGCCAGCCCACGTTCTCACGGTTTAAACCTTTCAGACGAATTTCGCCACCAACTTCAACCATGTAGTTGTGAATACCGATAGAATCAAGGTAGTCAGCGACGACGTCAACACCCCAACCTTTTGCAATCGTGGATAGATCGACATACAGGTTAGGTAGGTCTTTCTTCAACATGTTGCCTTCAACACTAAGATGATGGATACCAATCTTAGCCTTGCGAGCCGCCAGCTCTTCATCTGATGGCACAACTTCAGGACGAGCTTCAGGACCAAAACCCCATAAGTTAACTAACGGACCAACCGTTACATCCAGAGCTCCTTCAGTAAGACCGTTCAAACGAATCGCTTCTTTCACAACCGTCGCTGTTTGCTCAGATACTTCGAACGCATCCGCACCTTTATGCTGGTTGAAACGGCTTAATTCGGAATCTTCACGGTAAGTCGACATCTGGTCGTTTACTTCTTCAAGTAGACGATCGATCTCTGTATGAACTTCATTAGACTCAGGAAATTCATCACCATTGATGTATTTAATATTGTAACTCGTGCCCATCGTTGGGCCACTCAAATGCACTTGCTCTCTTGACTGCTCACAGCCCGCAAGAAAAATCAAAGAAGTTAATGCAACAAGCCAAATTCTCACTTGCTTACTCCTGTCTAATGTTGAGGATTTATATAAGGAAAAATAAGAGTAAAAAATAGGTATTTTGAATGCCTTACTCTTTCTTATATAAGCCAGTATGTTGTCAAAAGCTGTCTTAGAAAAACAAATGGCTGACTCGTAGGAGTCAGCCATAATATCAATCACTTAAGTGGATTAACCACCGAAGTCATCTAGTAGGATGTTTTCATCTTCTACACCAAGATCTTTCAGCATGCCGATAACAGCAGCGTTCATCATCGGTGGACCACACATGTAGTACTCACAATCTTCAGGAGCTTCGTGATCCTTCAGGTAGTTTTCGTACAGTACATTGTGGATGAAACCAGTGTAACCGTCCCAGTTGTCCTCTGGTTGAGGATCAGACAGAGCACAGTGCCACACGAAGTTCTCGTTTGCAGCCGCTAGGCCATCGAAATCTTCAATGTAGAACATCTCACGCTTAGAACGTGCACCGTACCAGTAAGACATCTTACGAGTAGAGTTAAGACGCTTAAGTTGGTCGAAGATATGTGAACGCATTGGCGCCATACCTGCACCACCACCGATGAATACCATTTCATTGTCTGTGTCTTTAGCAAAGAACTCACCAAATGGACCAGAAATAGTACATTTGTCGCCTTCTTTAAGAGACCAGATGTATGAAGACATCACACCAGGAGCTACGTCAGGGTTGTTTGGCGGCGGAGTTGCGATACGCACGTTAAGCTTGATGATGCCTTTCTCTTCTGGGTATGAAGCCATAGAGTAAGCACGGATCGAATGCTCTTTAACGATAGATTCGTAACGGAACAAGTTGAACTTATCCCAGTCACCACGGTATTCCTCAGGAATATCGTAATCTGCGTATTTCACGTGATGTGGTTCAGCTTCAATCTGAATGTAACCACCCGCGCGGAACGGAACTTCTTCACCTTCAGGGATCGCTAGAGCAAGTTCTTTGATGAAAGTAGCTTCGTTGTTATTCGAGATAACAGTACATTCCCACTTTTTAACACCAAAGATATCTTCGTCTAGTTCAATCTCCATGTCAGTTTTCATAGCAACTTGACATGCAAGACGTTCGCCTTCGCGAGCTTCACCTTTTGTGATGTGATCAAGTTCAGTTGGAAGGATGTCGCCACCACCAGACTTAACTTTTACACGACACTGACCACAAGAGCCACCGCCACCACAAGCAGAAGATACGAAGATACCAGCGCCAGCTAGGGCACCAAGTAGCTTGCTACCAGGTTGAGTAACGATCGCCTTTTCAGGGTCGCCGTTTACAGCAATAGTGATGTCACCTGATGGTACTAGCTTAGATTTAGCGAAAAGAATCACTAGTACTAGAGCCAATACAATAATGGTAAACATCGCTACGCCAAGAATAATGCTTTGCATTTGTTATTCCTTATTACTGGGTGCTTACCCTACAGTTGAACACCAGAGAAAGACATAAAGCCTAACGCCATCAGACCAACAGTAATGAACGTGATACCAAGGCCACGAAGACCTGGAGGTACGTCAGAGTACTTCATCTTCTCACGGATACCCGCAAGAGCAACGATAGCTAACATCCAACCCACACCAGAACCGAAGCCGTAAACAACAGATTCAGCAAAGTTGTAGTCACGAGTTACCATGAAAGATACACCACCAAAGATTGCACAGTTAACTGTGATCAGTGGAAGGAAGATACCTAGTGCGTTGTACAAAGGTGGGAAGAAACGGTCTAGAACCATCTCTAGGATTTGTACAAGTGCCGCGATAACACCGATGAATGCGATGAAGTTAAGGAAACTTAAATCGACACCTTCAACAAGCGCGTTTTCTTTCAGGATGTGTGTGTAAACAAGGTTGTTTACAGGAACAGCGATTGTAAGTACTACAACTACCGCAACACCAAGACCAAAAGAAGTTTTAACTTTCTTAGATACCGCTAGGAATGTACACATACCTAGGAAGAAAGAAAGCGCCATGTTTTCGATGAAAATCGATTTAACTAGCAGACTAATATAATGTTCCATGACTACCTTACCCCTTCGCTTCTACTTGTTCTGGTTTGAACACACGAATTGCCCAAATCAAGAAACCAATTAGGAAGAATGCAGAAGGTGCTAGAAGCATCAAGCCGTTTGGCTGATACCAACCACCGTTGCTCACTAGAGGTAGTACTTCCATACCAAATAGTTTGCCAGAGCCTAGAAGCTCACGGAAGAAACCAACAGTGATAAGAACGAAACCGTAACCAAGACCGTTACCAAGACCATCGATTAGAGATGGGATTGGCGCAGACTTCATTGCGAATGCTTCAGCACGACCCATTACAATACAGTTAGTAATGATTAGGCCTACGAATACAGATAGCTGCTTAGAGATATCGTATAGGTATGCTTTAAGCACTTGGTCTACCACGATTACTAGTGATGCGATAATTGCCATCTGAACGATGATACGCACACTGTTAGGAATGTGGTTACGGATCAAAGAAACGAAGAAGTTAGACAGAGCAGTAACGAACATTACCGCGATAGTCATAACAAATGCTGTTTCTAGCTTAGTGGTTACCGCAAGAGCAGAACACACACCAAGAACCTGTAGCGCGATTGGGTTGTTGTCCAACACCGGCGCTAAGATGCTCTTTTTAATTTCTTTTGCACTAGACATTAGTTCAGACCTCCGTCACGAACTTTTGCTAGGAACGGACCAAAGCCCATATCACCTAACCAGAAGTCAAATGTATGTTGAACACCAACGCTAGTCAGTGTTGCACCAGAAAGGCCATCTACACCGTGCTCAGAACCTTGAGGAGCGCCACCTTTAACAACCTGAATAGCAGGTTTGTGGTTTTCGTCGAATAATTTCTTACCAACGAATTGAGCGCGCCAAGATGGGTTCTCAACTTCACCACCAAGTCCAGGAGTTTCACCTTGCTCGTAGTAAGTGATACCAGAAACTGTGTTGCCATCAGTTTCTACCGCAACGAATGCGTACATCATTGACCATAGACCGTTACCGTGAACAGGGATGATAACTTTAGAAGTTTCAGCGCCATCTTTCACAAGGTATACAGTACCCGTGTTAGCACGACGAAGGATCTTAGCGATGTCATCTTCAGCTGAAAGCTTGATTGACTGAGCTGGATCTTTTGCCGCTTTACGTTGGTCGTATGCAGCAGCATCGCCGTCAACGAAATCGCCAGTAGCGAAATCAACTAGACGAGGTTCAATGTTCTCTGCGTACAGTTCAGGGATATTACCCGCAAGTTCAATGCCCGCAACTTCAAGGATCTTAGTTTGCTGATCTAGAACCGCGTTAGCTTGTTGCTTAGGTTTAAGAACAACTGCAGCTGTTGAAACGATGATTGAGCACACTAGGCTCAATGCGATAACAACAAACAGCGTCTTTTTAATGCTATCGTTATTACTTGCCATAGCGCGCTAGTCTCCGCTTAATGTTCTTCTCGATTACAACGTGGTCAAACAGAGGAGCAAATAGGTTTGCGAATAGAATCGCAAGCATCATGCCTTCTGGGTATGCAGGGTTAACTACACGAATCATTACACACATTGCGCCGATTAGGATGCCGTACCACCATTTACCACCGTTGGTAAATGACGCTGATACAGGGTCTGTTGCCATGAAGAACATACCAAATGCGAAGCCACCTAAAACTAGATGCCAGTGCCAAGGCATGCTGAACATTGCATTAGTGTCAGAACCGATCACGTTAAACAATGTTGATACAGCAATCATACCGATCATTACACCAGCAATGATGCGCCATGAAGCAATGCCCATGTATACAATCATTGCAGCACCGATCATAAGTGCAAGCGTTGATACTTCACCGATAGAACCTGGGATGTTACCAATGAACGCATCCATCCAAGTGATCGTCTCACCAGATACTGTATTCATTAGTGCACTACCACCGCCTTGAGCCCATTGGCTAAGCGCAGTTGCACCAGAGAAACCGTCAGCTGCAGTCCAAACTACGTCACCTGAAATCTGTGCAGGATATGCAAAGAACAGGAACGCACGGCCAGCAAGTGCAGGGTTTAGGAAGTTACGACCCGTACCACCAAAAATCTCTTTAGCAACAACAACACCGAAGGTAATACCTAGTGCAGCTTGCCATAGAGGAAGTGTTGGCGGAACAATAAGCGCGAACAAGATAGAAGTAACAAAGAAACCTTCGTTAACTTCGTGCTTACGCACCATACAGAACAGTACTTCCCAGAAACCACCAACGATAAAGACCGTCGCGTAGATAGGTAAGAAGTAAGTCGCACCCAAGAGCATCTTACTGCCCCAACCTGCATCGGCTCCTAAGGAGGCTCCAAGCATTTCGGTTAGCCAGTAGTGCCAGTTACCATCAATGATAGAAACTAGTTCTGCACCTGAATACATGTGGTTTAGTGCTGCAATAGCTTGACCACCTGCGTTGTACATACCCCAGAACATTGCTGGGAATACCGCAAGCCAAACCATGATCATGATACGTTTTAAGTCAACGCTATCACGGACATGCGAGCTTTTCTTTGTAACTGTACCTGGTGTGTAGAAAAGTGTTGCTGCAGCTTCGTAAAGCGCAAACCACGTTTCGTGTTTACCACCTGGTTCAAAATGATGCTCGATGTCTTCAATAAACTTTTTAAGGCCCATGAAAATTACCCTTCCTTCACAATTGTATCTAGGCATTCACGAAGTAACTGACCGTACTCGTACTTACCAGGACATACAAAGGTACACAGTGCTAAATCTTCTTCATCTAGCTCTAGCGCACCAAGTGCTTGTGCACTATCAACGTCGCCAGCACATAGATCGCGAAGCAGCAAAGTAGGCTCCATATCTAATGGCATTACTTTCTCGTAGTTACCAATTGGAACCATAGAGCGATCACTACCGTTTGTTGTCGTTGTCATGTTGAACAACTGACCTTTAAACACGTGACCAAGGAATGAACGAGTAACAGAGAACTTGTTCTTACCAGGCATAGCCCAGCCAAATAGCTCTTTATCACGACCTTCACGAAGAACCGAAACCTGTTGATGGTAACGGCCAAGGTAAGCATGTGGACCTGAAGCGTGAACACCAGATAATACTGAACCTGAGATCAGGCGAACTTCACCTGGCATCAACTCGCTGTCCGTCAACTCTTCAAGGCTAGCACCAATTTGAGTACGAACTAGGCGTGGGTTATTAACTACTGGACCAGCCAGAGAAACAACACGCTCAGAGTAAATCTCACCAGTAAGGAACAACTTACCGAATGCGATAACGTCTTGGTAGTTAATGCTCCACGCTACATTTTGTGCATTTACCGGATATAGGTAATGCATATGCGTGCCTGCAAGACCTGCAGGGTGTGGGCCATCAAAAACATGTTCTTCAACGTTAGACTGAGCTGAACGAGGTAAGCTAGTACCTTTTTTACAAACGTACACTTTACCGTTAGTCAGAGTTGAAAGAAGATCTAAACCAGCAACGAAAGCATCAGACTGCTCGTTAATGATTAATTCTGGCTCAGCTGCTAGCGGATTAGTATCCATAGCAGTAACGAAAATAGCCTGAGTTTCAGAATCAACTGCTGGAACCTTGCTGAACGGACGAGTTCGCAAAGCGGTCCATGCGCCAGACTCAACTAACTGAGCTTTAACCGTTTCACGGTCAATACTTGCTAGTTGGTTAGCTTCATAGCTATTGAACGTGATTTGCTCATTGCCTGCTACTTCAATCACTACTGATTGAAGAACACGCTTAGCACCACGGTTCACTTCAATAACTTTACCGCTTGCTGGAGAAGTAAATACAACACCTGGGTTCTTTTTATCTGCAAAAAGAACTTGGCCTTTCTTCACTTCATCACCAACGCGAGCATGCATCGTAGGACGCATACCAACGTACTCTTCGCCAAGCAAGGCGACTTTAGTGATGGACTTACCATCATTAATCACCTGGGATGGAGTTCCTGCGATAGGAAGATCCAAACCCTTCTTTATTGTAATCATACGCACTTGCACTACTTTATCGGGAAAAAGATTCTTTTAATTGCGTAAATTCAGGACGTTTTAAAATCGCCCTTAGACACGACATTACAGTGTCCGGTTTTGGTAAATTTGAGATACCAAAATCGCAACATTACATTAATAAACTCATCACAAATATTATGTGAGATTTATCAGGTGCCGTATTCTAGCATTTTTTGACAACTTGATGCCATGACCAATAACTTGAATACCGCGTTTATTTGGTGAGATTTGAAGCATATGGACTCTCAAATATGTATAAATTTGACGAGCCGCACAGATAAAATGGCTTTTGAAACGTGTTTTAAACAAGAGATTAATACTCTGTCACAAACTATTATTTTACGAGTTATGTTGAAACACTGTTAATAAAAACATTACTCATTGTAGGTATTTTTAGTCGTTCAAATTGCCATCAGTTTGAGTGATATAACAACGAAAAACACATAGGTTTGGCGACAAAAAAGGCGGCATCACCACCTTTTGTCAATATGCTCGCTGTGTTACTTGCCACCACCCATACACATAGGGCTGTCTGGCACGTTATCGAGCTGCTTCATCCATTCATCTTTTGTATAAGTGTGAATGGACAGTGCGTGAATATTATTCGCTAGCTCTTCTGAAAGAGCTTTATTTACCGCTCGATGACGAGCAATAAGACGCAATCCTTCAAACACATCACTGACAACAATCACTTTAAAATGACTCTCAGAACCGGCCGGAACATTGTGCATATAGCTCTCATTAACCACGTTTAAATGACTTGGTGAAAACTCATTGTGCAATTTTGTTTCGATAACTTCTTGGATCATTGTGATTCCTTAATAACGTATTGGCATTATCCGTGGGATGAGTATAAACCCTAAGCGGTCGACTGTCTGAGTATTTGATAGCGAATGGCGTAGGTTTGGTTGAGTTTTTTCTATCTTGTTCAGCCTGCATTTGAGACAATATCTTTGTTATTTCTTACATAAGTATCTCAAGCAATGAAAACCGAACTTACCCTTCACGATAGAACTTTAACCTTACATCGTTTCCCGAAACGTTCAAATGAAACCCTTCAAGCTTGGGATGCGGGCGACGAATACCTGATCAGTCATGTTGAAGAGATGAACCTCGAACCTGGCAAACACATCCTGATCATGAACGACAGCTTCGGTGCCCTATCCGCTTGGTTCTCGAAAGATCATGATGTCACCATGATGAGCGACTCATTTATCTCTCATCGCGGTGCCCTGAAAAACTTGCAGCGCAATCAAAGTAACCGAGTGAACTTCTTGAACACGATGGATGATATCCCACACGGTATCGACCTTGTGATCATGCAGCTGCCAAAAACAAATCGTCACCTAATCTGGCAACTGAGCCAGCTACGCCAAGCATTGCCTGAAGGCTGCCAAGTGATCGGCGTCAACAAGGTAAAAGAGATTCACACTTCTACGCTTAACCTGTTCGAAAAGTACCTAGGCGAAACCAAAACATCACTAGCGAAGAAAAAACACCGCTTAGTATTCTCGTCTCCAAACTGCCAGCCTATTCAAACAGTAGAGCCTTTTGTTGAATGGGATGTGGACGGTGAAGATATCCGTCTGAAAAATTTACCAAATGTTTACTCAGGGGAAGCACTCGATCAAGGCGCTCGCTATATGCTAGAGCACATCCCACAAGATCCTGAGCTACGTCATATCATCGATCTAGGCTGTGGCAACGGTGTATTGAGTGTAAAAGCAGGGCAATTGAACCCACAAGCTCGTATCACCTGTGTGGATGAAAGCTTTATGGCGGTGGAGTCGGCGCGCCAAAACGTCAAGGATAACCTTGGTGAAGAAGGCAACTTCCAGTTCATCGCCAACAACTGTCTAGATGGCTTCAAGAAGAACAGCACTTACTTAGTTATGTGTAATCCTCCGTTCCACCAGCAACAAGCGATTACAGACCACATTGCATGGCAAATGTTCTGTGATGCAAAGCATGTTCTTAGCAACGGAGGCAAATTAATTGTTATTGGCAACCGACACCTCGGATACGATGTCAAACTAGCAAGACTATTTGGTGAAGCTAACGTTGAAACGCTTGAACTAAACCAAAAATTTGAGATATTACAAGCAACAAGAGAACCTGCGAATTTTAATAAATAAGCAGAAACGACTTCACAAGAATTTAAGATACCGAGCTTCTGGTGTGAATTTAGAAAGGATAAAGGAATGAAAAAACTGATTTTGGCTGCTTCTATTATGGCTTTGACAGCATGTTCAGCCCCTCAGCAAGAACAGATCAATGTAATGCCAGAAGCTTCACTAAGCTCAAGCAACCTTGTACAAGGCAAAACATACACACTAACCAGTAAAGATGTTCGTGCCGCTCAATATGTTGCATTGGTTGATAGTGGCCGTTCAAACATTCAGCCAATTCACGCTAAGCAAAACATGCGTATTTCTCTAGAAAATGCTGTTGCACAGCAGTTAGAGTCTCAAGGTTTTCGTGCGAGCGTAAACAGTGAAAACTCGATTGTTTTAGAGATTCAAGAAGCACTCGTTACCGTAGAGCACACCATTATGGAAAACAAAATGGACGGTAAAGTAACGCTTGAAGTTACGGCTGAAACGCCTGAAGGCAAACTAGTTAAAACATTCAACGGCACTGCAACACGCACTGGTGCATTGAGTGCATCTAACGACGACATCTCTATGGTTCTTAATGACGTGATCAACTTGGTTCTTACTGAGATCGCTAACGACCAAGAGCTACAAACTTACATGAAGGAACGTTTCTAATGGGTCGTATTTTATCTTCTATCGCATTAATGCTAGTGAGCGTGAGCGTTTGGGCTGGTCCTAAAGTAAACGTGGAAACAACATTAGGCGACTTCACTATTGAGCTTAACCAAGAACAAGCACCGGTTAGTGCGGAGAACTTCCTAAAATACGTTGCTGACGGCAGCTACGAAGGCACTATCTTCCACCGTGTTATTCCTGGCTTTATGGCTCAAGGTGGCGGCTTCGATCAAGAGATGAATCAACAAGCAACTTACGCTCCTATCAAGAATGAAGGCAGCAATGGCTTGAAGAACGATACAGCAACAATCGCGATGGCTCGTACTAATGCGCCAGATTCTGCAACTCGTCAGTTCTTCATTAACTTCTCTGATAATGACTTCTTGAACGCAAAAGGTAGCAACCCAGGCTACGCTGTATTCGGCAAAGTAACTGAAGGTTTTGATGTTGTTCAAAAGATGGCAACGATTCCAACCAAGCGAATGGGCCGCATGTCAGACATACCAGTTGACCCAATCGTCATCACTAAAGTGACCCTTCTTAAGTAATCCAATCTAACGCCCTTATTTCTTAAGGGCGTTTTTCTACACAAGGACGCCCTATGTCATCAGGCACTCCCTCTCTTTCTTGGATGCAGACTTTCCGCAGCTACCTAGATAAACGCCTACTTTGGGTGTTTATGCTCGGCTGTTCGAGTGGCTTCCCATGGGTTCTTATTGGATCCAATATGTCTGGTTGGCTAAAAGATGCAGGTTTAACGCGTGCTGCCATCGGCTACTTTGGCAGTGTGTTTGCCGTGTATGCGATTAACTTTCTATGGGCACCATTGGTAGACCGAGTAAAACTGCCGGTGCTTCACGCAATACTCGGCCAGCGACGCAGTTGGATCTTTTTCTGCCAATCCATTGTTTTAATCGGTACCTTATTCATCGCAGGCGTCAATCCCGCAGAGAACTTGGCGTTTACTTCAATGTTGGCGCTCGCTATTGCCATTGCCTCAGCCACGCAAGACATCGCGATTGATGCATTTCGTATTGATACCTTCCCAAAATCCGAAGCATCAAAACTGCCGCAAGCTTCTGCAATGGCCGTAATTGGTTGGTGGACGGGGTATTCTCTACCAGGCTACCTTGCCTTTATTAACGCAGACTCAATCGGTTGGAATGGCGTGTATTACGGAATGGCAGGCGTCGTTATCGTACTAATGCTGTTTACTCTTTTTGTCGGAGAGCCAAATACACAACGCGAAGCCCTGCAAGAACAGGCTCAGCAACGCCACAATAAGGTTGTCGGTTCGAAAGTCGTGGCTTGGTTCAGTGTTACCGTGTTAGAACCGTTTTATGACTTCTTCAAACGAAACGGAGTTCAAGTTGCCATCACCCTACTGCTGTTCGTATTCCTGTTTAAGATAGGTGAGGCCTTCTTAGGCAGAATGTCGATTCCCTTCTATAAAGAGATCGGCTTTAGCAATGAACAAATCGGCCACTACTCCAAGTTAATTGGTTGGGGTGCGACGATATTCTTCACTTTGGTAGGCAGTGTCTTCAATGTGAAATTCGGTATTGTACGCGGACTGATGATCGGCGGTGTGGCAATGGCGGCCAGTAATCTAATGTTTGCGTGGATCGCTCACACTGGCCCGAGTGAAACCTTGTTCTTGGCAACCATCATTGTCGATAACTTTACAACTGCGTTTTCAACCGTAGCGTTTGTCTCTTTCTTAACACTATTAACCGGGCAGGCCTTCTCTGCAACCCAATATGCATTACTCGCATCCTTGGGTAACTTCGGTCGAACAACACTGGCTTCATTTAGTGGTGAATTGGTCGATTACCTCAATGATTGGTCAACCTTCTTTATACTGACCGCACTTATGGTGATTCCAAGTTTGATCATGCTCTACTCGTTACGCCACTTTTTCACTGATTTATTAGAAAAAGCCAAAAACAACCACGAATAAGAGTAAAAGAAAACAAATAAGAAGAGGGTAGCATTGATCTACCCTCTTCTACGTTCTGTCTTCAGATCTAGTCTGTTGTTTCACTGACAATTAGGTTAAAACCCGTACCCATCGAGTCATCAATCGCGACGACTTGATAAACAACACCGTCAGCCAAAGTTGCAGGCGCAGAGTCAATGGCAACAGTAGTTGGGTCTCCTGCTACAGTAATTGTCACGTAGTAAGATCCCGCTGCCACATAAATACCATTCGCGTAATCTTTGAACTTCACATCACTTAGCGCTGGAGTGCTACCAGAGATCCCCGCGTTTTCTGTTAAGTAAATATCCACCGAAGCCGCTATTGGGTTAGCAGCGGCGTGGGTAATGTTTAGCACCGCGCTGGTCGCAACCGGACGACGGTTTTCAGGAATAACCAATGGTTCCAAACTCAGTGGAGTTACCGTCCCTACTGCATAGATGCTGTAATCCATACCAGCAAATACCGCGACTCCATCTGCATCAATCAGTGCATTGGTTGTAGTGCCATCAGCAAAGATGTCAATGTCATAACTTCCTGCGGCTAAATCGATAAAACCGCGGATCTCTTTAAACATCAAATCAGCAAGAGGTGCAAATGCAGCTCCGTTGACAAAAACATCTACATCTGGGGCGCCATCAACGAGATGACCGACTCTTACTTCTGCAGTTTCTGCCATGTCGTAGATTAAAGATGAGCCCGAACCGTCCATTACCATCAATTTTACTGGAGAAGTGCTATTGGAGTCAGCTCTTGGCACAGCCGCGATCGTTAGCTCGCTACCGCCAGCCAGAGTTATCTCTCCAGAATCAAAAGCAATAGCACTTCCGCTCACTGTTTCTAATCTTACTCGGTACTGACCAGCTGGAATATTCAGCACGTCAGTAAAATCTTTATAAGCTAAAGTCCCTAACGGTGCGCCCAATGGATCACTAGGACCAGTGACATACAGATTTACATCGCCAACACCTGTTGCCGCGTGTACTACTTGCACATCTAGGCTTGAACTTGTTGCCGTTCCTGCAGCAGGGCGAGTAACAACCAAAGCCTCTACAGGATTGTTGGATCCATCGGCGTCGCCTACAACCATCACGGTGTAATCTAATTCACCGCTTAAATCGAATTGGCTTGGAGAAATAACAGTAGCAACAGCGTCACCTGGGAGTTGAACATCGACTTGAAGAGTTGTCTGTCCTTGATCTACTGAGGCGTATCCGGATGCCTGAGCATAATCGACACCGCTCCAACGAGCCTGGCTATTGACTAAAACGTTAGCTAAAGGCGCATCTGGCGATGCATGTACAGCTTGTAGTTGAGTTGTTGGTTCATCGTCATCATCACACCCAACAATGAAAAGGGCTGATATCGCTACAGCGAGTATAGGTGAATATTTCATCGGTCTTCTCTCCAAAAAAGTTAGACCAGTTCGTCACACAAATGATTAGTCCAATAACTAATCTTTAAAAAGTATTTCAAAATCTAGTGCAGTGAACTGTCTTTAATTCTCCGTGATTCAAAAAGTAGCTAGGTTCAAATCCCTAGGCAGTCATCACATGAGTTGTCCATCAATTGATTCCAACTCCACTACGCTGTTGGTCAAAAATAGATCAAAGACGAGATTAAGAGGTGGTTTGAATGAGTCATTTTTTAAGAGAAAACGCTTAGAAAAGAATACTGTTGATTTTGATATGCATATCACTCTAATTAGTAGAATCGTTTGCTTAGCGCAGTATTTCACCTATTTATCCACAAAATAATCGAATTTCACAAAATCAATAGAATTAGAGGTGCATCAATATGCATTGCCACCGTAAAGTTCCATCATTTAGATCATTAGTGTGATCAACCTCACCTTAATAATTGTAATTTTCACTCTGTCTCACTTTTATTTGAGAACAAAATCGCTATTATGCTCGGCATTCGGACATCATAAACACGCACGGATTAGCGGGTTACTTATTTCAAACATAGAGAGTTCCATTATGCGTAAATCACTTTTAACTCTTGGCCTACTTGCAGCAACTTCTGCTCCAGTAATGGCAGCGGATTATTCTGACGGCGACATCCATAAAAACGATTACAAATGGATGCAGTTCAACATCATGGGTGCAATCAACGAGAAAGGTCCTTACGAATCTACTCATGATTACCTAGAGATGGAATTTGGTGGTCGCTCTGGAATCTTCGACCTTTACGGCTATGTTGATGTATTTAACCTAACATCAGACTCAAGCAGCGACAAAGCAGACAAAGATGGCAAAATCTTCATGAAGTTTGCTCCTCGTATGTCTCTTGACGGCCTAACTGGTAAAGACCTTTCTTTCGGTCCAGTTGAAGAACTATACCTTTCAACTCTTTTCGAGTGGGATGGTAACAACGGTGGTGTTAACACTCAGAAAGTTGGTCTAGGTTCTGACGTAATGGTTCCATGGTTCGGTAAAATGGGTCTAAACCTTTACGGTACATACGACTCAAACCAAAAAGATTGGAACGGTTTCCAAATCTCGACTAACTGGTTCAAGCCATTCTACTTCTTCGAGAACGGTTCATTCATCTCTTACCAAGGTTACATTGATTACCAATTCGGTATGAAAGATGAGTACGCTCAAGTAAGCAACGGCGGCGCAATGTTCAACGGTATCTACTGGCACTCAGATCGTTTTGCAGTTGGTTACGGCCTGAAACTATACAGCGATGTATACGGCTTTAAAGATGGTGCAGACCTACCATGGGACGCTTCTTCACAAGCTGATTCTTCTGGCGTAGGTCACTACGTTGCAGTAACTTACAAGTTCTAATCGAACTTCTAAGAAAAGTTTCCAAAATGGCACCCTAGGGTGCCATTTTTTATTGCTTTCATTTAATGCCTAGCTATCCTTGCAGCATCACTTTCTTATCTCGGTATTGCTGTGAACATCACTATTGTTGGACCTGGAGCTATCGGCTCTTTATGGGCGATAAAACTACTTCAAGCTGGTCATAATGTCTCTTTGTTGAGTCGCTCCCCTGAAACCTCAATTGACCTAACACTTGATGAGCAAACTTCACTTTCCTTCAGCAATAACAATATCGACAAGCTATCAACGAGTGATTTGGTTATCTTCACAGTCAAGGCTTGGCAAGTAGAAGAAGCCACCACTCCGTTACTTCAATATCTCGACTCTGACACCATTCTCATGTTCATGCATAACGGAATGGGCGCGGTCGATAATATTGCTACTCAAGTCGATGGTTACCCCGTTGTATTGGCGACCACGACTCAAGCCGCATTCAAACCCAGCCGTAATCATGTATCTCATACAGGGTTAGGCCACACCCAATTGGGTGCTTTTAACCAAACGGGTCAACAGTGCACGTTTTTGGTTGATGTATTGGATGATGCTCTCCCCGCTGTGAGTTGGAACCCACAAATAGAAACCGCGCTTTGGGCTAAACTCGCCATCAATTGTGCTATCAATCCACTGACAGGGTTGGAACAAATCAAGAATGGTGAACTTGCAGACCAAAGGTTTGAGGGTATTTTAAGTTCTATCGTTGAAGAGCTAACACAAGTTATGCAAGCCGAAGAGATCGCTTGTTCATTCGACGGATTAGAAGCAAGTGTCAAGCAGGTCATCCAAGCCACGGCGCAGAACAACTCATCCATGAAGCAGGATATGTTTTACCAACGCAAGACAGAGGTCGACTTCATTAGCGGCCATCTAATCAAGACAGCACTTAAGCACGGCATAAAGGTTCCTGTTAACCAAAAGCTGTTTGCTCAAGTCAAAGAGCAAGAAAATAGCTGGAATCATCAAGATTAGTCAGCAACGGTCAACAAGTCGCGATAAAATAACAATACCGCTAAGCATAACGCTGGCACCAATTTCCAAGATTTTAGGTAAGAATAGATGCTTGATATCAATCACATCCGAGAGCAGTTTCCTGCGCTATCCCAAACCATCAATCAACAACCGTTGATTTACTTAGACAGCGCGGCGACGACACAGAAGCCTCAGGTGGTTATTGATGCCATTAGCCAATATTACTCGAAGCAGAATGCCAATGTGCACCGTGGTAGCCATAGCTTAACAGCGAACGCGACCAGTCAGTTTGAAGCTGCCAGAGATAAGGTCGCTCAGTTTATCGGTGCAAGCTCTTCAAAAGAGATCATCTGGACTCGCGGTGCAACCGAAGCGCTCAACCTAATTGCTCAAACGTATGCAAGAAGTACCCTTCAGCCTGGCGATGAGATCTTAGTGAGTGAAATGGAGCATCACGCTAACATAGTTCCTTGGCAAATTGTGGCAGAACAAACCGGGGCTAAAGTCGTTAAAGTACCGATGACACCGGATTGCGAATTTGACCTAGTCGCGTTTGATACGCTTTTAAATGAACGAACCAAGATTGTTGCATTAGCTCAGGTAACCAACGTAACGGGTTCTCGTCAGCCAATTGAAGCTGTCATAGAAAAAGCACACAAGATGAATGCAATTGTGGTGGTAGATGGCGCGCAAGGTATCGTTCATGAGCCTATTGATGTTGCTGCTTTAGGTGCGGATTTCTACGTATTCTCTGGGCACAAGCTCTATGCCCCTGCAGGTATAGGTGTGCTTTATGGAAAGATTGAATTGTTAGAAGCGATGCCACCTTGGCATGGCGGTGGCAAAATGGTTGAGCGCGTCTCTTTCTCTGGCACTACTTTTTCAGAACTGCCTGGCAAATTCGAAGCGGGCACACCAAATGTGGCGGGAGCGATTGCCTTAAGCACCACAATAGAATGGTTAAGTGGTTTTGCACAACAAGATATCGAAAATCATATCCACCAGCTACAACACGAGACTTATCTTGCGCTCAGTAAACTAGATGACATTCAGATTTTAGGGTATCAACACAACGCAAGCGTGATTACTTTTGTGATGGATGGTGTTCACCATCAAGATATAGCGACTCTACTGGATCAGCAAGGTATCGCAGTACGTGCAGGACATCATTGTGCTCACCCATTAATGGATGCACTTAATGTGAAAGGAACGGTTCGAATTTCATTTGGTATTTACAACAACATGGATGATGTTGAAAAGCTCGTAGCGGCGATAGAAAAAGCCGTTGATATGCTATAGATAGTAAAGAATAACGAGTAGCGAAATTATTTAGGGTTGGCGTTTAACGTCAACCCTTTTTGCTTTTGTGTATCTAGGAGGTATTAAGCACTTAGCTCTTGGATTTGAGCAACAATCGCTTTTAGTCCATTACCGCGAGATGGGCTAAGGTGGGTAATTAGACCGATTTGTTCAAAGTAACCATCAATATCGAACGCTTGAACCTGCTCTGATGTTTTTCCATCATACGCAGCCATCACCAAAGCAATCAGACCGCGAACGATACGCGCATCAGAATCAGCACAAAAGTGCCAAACACCGTCGATATTTTGAGAAACCAACCACACTTGGCTTTCACAGCCAGAGACAATCACCTGCTCACTTTTCAGTTCATCAGGCATCGTTGGCAGTTTCTTACCCCATTGAATCACTTGGCGATAACGGTCTTCCCAGCCGCTGAATGTCTGCATCTTCGCGACGATATCATCACTGGTAATTTCAGTGCCGAATGGAGAGCTTGGGAATGTGGTCATTTTAATATCCAGTCGATTGTTAATTGAGTAAAAGACGTTACTTAGCGTGCTTTTGAATCAGCTTTTCGACGATACGTGAAACAGCCACAAAGCCAAACGTCGCTGTTACAACCGTTGCCGCACCAAAACCCGTCGCACAATCCATGCGTTTTGGACCTTCTGCTGTCGCTTTCGCAGCACATACACTGCCGTCAGCTTGAGGGTATTTCAGCTGTTCAGTTGAGAACACACAATCGATACCAAACTTACGTGCTGGATTCTTAGGGAAGTTATGATGACGACGAAGGGTATCTTTTAGCTTCTTCGCTAGCGGATCTTGAATCGTCTTAGTCAGATCAGCCACTTTGATTTGAGTGGGATCGATTTGACCACCCGCACCACCGGTGGTGATCACCTTAATTTTGTTGCTACGACAATATGCCAACAGTGAAGCCTTAGCTTTCATGCTATCAATCGCATCTAACACAAAGTCGAACTCTTTCGATAGGTATTCAGCCTGATTGTCTGGGCCGATGAAGTCGTCAACCAAGTTAACTTTACACTCAGGGTTAATCAGCTTAACGCGCTCTGCCATCACTTCGATTTTGCTTTTACCAACGGTACCCGACATTGCGTGGATCTGACGGTTGATGTTGGTCACACACACATCATCCATATCGATCAAAGTCAGCTCACCTAAACCAGTACGAGCAAGCGCTTCAACCGCCCATGAACCTACACCGCCAATACCGATCACGCACACGTGTGCAGCTCTAAGTATGTCGACTTCACTATTGCCATATAGGCGACGAGTGCCACCAAATCGTTGGTCATAGTTTTCTGAAGCTGGAGTGGTCAATTCACGCATTGTTGCCGCCAATTTATTTCTGAGAAAAAGAAAAGAGTGCGTTTTATACGCACTCTTGAATAAAAAGTCTAGGGGATTAGCGATTCGCTTTCAATGCCCTTTTTTATTGTAGCTTACTCAACCTTTTCAGGAGGCAAAGCCCAAGGCGCTTCAGTTGCGCTGCCATCTAAACCGAGCTTCCACACACGACCAAAATGCTTGTAATGGCCCGCTTCTGTACCCGCTCGAGGGCCCATGCCGTGGTAAAGGTCCAAATGGTTTTGCTTAACCGCGCCGCCCGTATCCAAAACCAATAGCAGTCTTAGTTGATGAGCGCCGCTCCAAGTACCATCAGCATTCAGTAGTGGAACCTCAGCAAGAATCGGTGTTCCCATAGGTAAGATAGAGCGATCGCCCGCTACCGCCGCCATCGGTAATAGAGGAATGCCCGCGCTACCCATCACAGATAGGTCGTCTCTCGCTTCAAAAAACACGAAAGATGGGTTTTGCTCAAGCAGCTCTTTCACTACTTCAGGATCGTTTGCCAATACCCACTCTTTGATTGCTTTTAGCGACATTTTTTCGCGTGGAACTAAGCCTCGTTCAATCAGAACACGGCCAATGCTCACATAAGCTTTATTATTCTTACCCGCGTAGGCGAAATACTGCAGCGTGTCATCATCACCGAAGTGCACAAATCCACTGCCCTGCACTTCCATCATAAATGGGTCGATGCGGTTTGCTGAATAACCTAACTCAAGGCCTTGACCTTCTAATGCGCCGTTGTAAATCTCTTCGCGTGTTGGACACTCTTTGCCACACTCAGGAAGCCCGTAAACAGGGTAACGGTATTCTTCATTCGCTTCGTGGCGCAGCTCCATCACAGGAGAAAAGTAGCCCGTGAACAAAACATTGCCTTGTTTATCACCACCACCTAGTTGAGCGGTTTGAACGCCAAAATTCGCTAGCTCGCTTGGATCTCCACTCAGCATCGCCCACTCATTGAGTTGTTGATAAAGCGGCTCATAGATTTTAGCCATCGAAGGGGATTTAGAAACCACCATCTCAGCTTGTTCTGCAAATGCGGTGTAGTCTCTTGGTTTATTGGATTCAACCTGATCGACCTTATTCAAGGTGCGAGGAAATTCGTCATCAAGGTGTTGCTGAGCAAGATCAGTGGGTTGAGCACAGCCAAATAACAAAGAGGCAGCGACAAGGGGAAGCCATTTTTTAATCACAAGAGTCATCCTAAAAATTCTATGCATCGAGGATGACAAAAACAGTCAGATAACACAATCTTAGATTGTAAGAGTTTACAAGAAGATAACCTATCGGACGGAGTTATCGATATGGCCCTTAAGGCGGAAGATGGGATTGTAGTGACTGTCAGAATCGAGCACCATTTCTGTATTGTCAGAATTGGTCATGCGGAAGCGATAGGTTTTATCACCCGCCTTGTATTCAAAGTAGTTTCCATCAAAGTCAAAGCTCGTCGAAACAACAGACCCACGAACTGACACACCATTAGCATTCAGAACAAACTCATCGGTCGCATAATGTGCAACATCTTGCTCTATCCAAGTGCCGTATATCAGATTGTCGGGCGTCGCCGCATTTTGCACTCGGGAAAGCACATCGCCGAACAAAGAAACCACCGCAAACGAACCCACTAAGGCTAGAACCATTAAACAGCGTTCAATGATCTTACGCTTCAACTTAGATTGATTGCGCTGATCAGCTTCGCTGTAGAGACCTTTGGTTATCTCATCGATTTTGTTCTTTGTTGCTGGAGCTTGTTGCATTCGGTGACTACTCATAAGGATGCTATGCGCATTCTACACTGAGACAGTTTATATATTGAAGCCTAGATAAGAATAGTTTGCGCTTTATTCCAAAAAGGTGTTGTTTACATTTGAATTTAAATGCTAAATTATCGAATAAATAAACAAAATGGACTTGTTCTGTGAAATTAAGAAGTACAGCGCTAGTAAAAGGTTTCAGACAATCAACCCCTTACGTAAATGCTCACCGTGGCAAAACCATGGTCATTATGCTGGGAGGCGAAGCCGTTGCCGACAGGAACTTTGGTAACATTATTAGTGATATAGCCTTGCTCCACAGCCTTGGAGTAAAGATTGTTCTCGTTCACGGGGCAAGACCGCAGATCAACCAATTGCTCGCCAAGCAAGATTGCCATACGCCTTATCACAAGAATATTAGGGTCACTGATGAATATTCTTTGGGCGTCGCTATGCAGGCTGCTGGACAGCTTCAACTTGCCATCACCGCACGCCTCTCAATGAGCTTAAACAACACGCCGATGGCAGGCACTCAACTCAATGTTATGAGTGGTAACTTCATTACGGCTCAACCGCTTGGCGTGGATGACGGTACGGATTATTGCCACAGCGGGCGTATTCGTCGAATCGATATCGAAGGGATCAATCGCACGCTTGACCAAGGTTCAATTGTACTGCTTGGCCCTATTGCCAGCTCCGTGACAGGCGAAAGCTTTAACCTACTTTCTGAAGAGGTCGCTACCCAAGTTGCTATTCGTCTAAAGGCCGACAAGCTGATTGGCTTCTGCTCCGAACAAGGGGTAACAGATGAACGCGGTAACGTGCTCGCCGAACTCTTCCCTAAAGATGCCAAGCAAATTCTAGAACGATTAACGGAATCTCAAAATCCTGCCGAAGACATGAGCACAGGAACACTGCGCTTCTTGAAAGGAGCGATCTCCGCTTGTCGAGCTGGTGTGCCTCGTTGTCATCTAATCAGCTACAAGGTAGATGGCGCATTAATCCAAGAGTTGTTCTCTTTTGACGGTATTGGAACCCAAGTGGTCATGGCGAGTGCCGAGCAAGTAAGACAAGCTCAGATTGACGATATTGGTGGCATATTTGACCTTATTCGTCCTTTGGAAGAACAAGGCATTCTCGTTCGTCGCTCAAGAGAACAATTGGAACAAGAGATTCACCGCTTTACGATTATCGAAAAAGACGGACTGATTATCGGTTGCGCAGCGCTTTACGCATACCCGGAAGATCATATGGCGGAGATGGCGTGCGTGGCTATTCATCCTGATTATCGTGATGGCAACCGCGGGCAAATATTACTGGACTACATGCGTCATCAATCGAAGTCTCGTGATATCGACCAAATTTTCGTTTTAACCACACATAGCCTGCATTGGTTCCGTGAACAAGGGTTTTACGAGATCGGAGTTGATGAGCTACCGATGGAAAAACAGGGGCTGTACAACTATCAACGTAACTCAAAAATCTTAGCGTTAAATGTGTAAATAAAGTTTTGGACTAAAATCTCACTTCAAAGGAAAAATAATTGCAAATGTAATCGTTTTCTATATGAGATTTATTAACTATGCACTTTCACTCACACGTATAATTGTATAGAATTTAGACGCTTTAATAATCTTAACAAATGTTTTTATTGGAATTGCCATCTCGATAGTCATGTCGAACTCATTGAGGTGGTCACTGCACGGATTGCTATACCCGTTGACGGCCAGCACGCTAACATTAGCTCTGCTCGTTAATATAAACAGCAAAAAGAGCAATATTGATATGAGAACCATTGTTTGTAACTCGCTGCAAAGTTTTTGGGATATGGCTGATAACCAATTCTTAGAAGGGCTAGACGTACACTGCGTGTTCCCTGTTAGCGAGAATCTAAAAGAGTTTATTTTGAATTGCCAAGCAAAGTACAAGATAAACCACATATCGTTTACTCGAGCGTTTTTAGGCTCTGATTCCTAATAACGCTCAAAGCAACCAAGGATGGTTGCTTTGTGTTTGTCTAGCCCTAAGTTCAAAACCTTCTCTAGCCGTCCATAACGACTAATTCGTTAAGCGACTGCCTAAACCACTCACTCGCTCTGTTTTCACCTTAATCCCACGCTTCAACACATTTGTATCGCTGAACATCATCAGTCGTTTCTTCGCACGTGTAATACCTGTATAGATAAGCTCCCGCGTTAAAATAGGGCTGAAATCTGGCGGCAAGATCATTAAGGTCAGATCAAATTCACTACCCTGAGATTTGTGTATTGTCATTGCATAAGCCGTTTCATGATCGGGCACTCGGCTTGGTAGCACAGCTTTTACGCTGCCATCGGGCAACTCAAAATAGACCTTCAAACGAGGGGTTAAGTCAGGTTGACTAGAACCCGCCTCAAGCATACAGATACCAATATCACCATTGTACAAACCCAAGCCATGATCATTTCGCGTCACCATAACAGGACGTCCGTGATACCACAGCTCATCATTATGAGGGCTCACCAAACGCCTTGCGGCCAGTGCTCTTTCAATTCTGTGGTTGAGGCCTTTAACACCAAAATCCCCTTCACGAATGGAACACAACAGTCGGCATTGGCTGAACAAATCGAGTACCGATTTCGCTCTCGCTTCTTGAGTTTCTAACTCTTCCAACGGCACATTCATTCTATTGAGGTACGCACCATACTCGTTAACCAAAGTACGCAGCATCAGGTTATAGCTGTCACTCGACAGAGGGTGGTTTTCGATATCGCCAAAACCTTTGGCAAACACTTGGTCTACTTGATTCGCAGAACCATTATTGATTGCTTTTGCCAGCTGACCGATACCGGAGCGCGCATCGAAACGATAACTCTTCTGCAGCATACACAAGCTATCCGCAATCGCAGGCGGATTCACCGCTCCAGCTTTGTCTTGTCTTGGTTTAGCTATCGCATCAAAACCTGTCATCTCTGCAATCAAATTGCCTTGCGCTGTGCTGTACCCTGCAGAGTTGAATGAACAGATATCACCGAGCACAGCACCTGCCTCTACTGAAGCGAGTTGGTCTTTATCACCCAATAAGATGAGCCTTGCGTGCTCAGGAAGTGCATCCACCAGCTTATACATCATCGACAGATCAACCATTGAAGCTTCATCCACTACCAAGATATCAAGGTGGAGTGGATTGCGTCGGTTATGTCTAAACTCAGCACGGTTAGGAATCGCGCCGAGTAATCGATGTAACGTGCTCGATTCAGTTGGTATGTTGGCCTTCACTTCAGGCGCTAATGGCAGCTGCTCAATCGCTTTACCAATCGACTCGGTTAAACGCGCCGCCGCTTTACCTGTCGGTGCCACCAGCTTAATCGTTGGCGTTTTACCTTGGCTGAGCGATTGCTCGATCATCGCCGACAGTAATTTGGTTACTGTGGTCGTTTTACCGGTACCCGGCCCACCGGAAATCACCGCAAAGCGACGACTCAGCGCCACCGCGGCTGCCACTTTTTGCCAGTTCAAACATGCCGATAACGGCACCAAGTCGTCCAACACATCTAAGTCCGTTACCTGCTTAGCTTGTACAATCGCTTGGTCGATTGATCCCCAATCTAAAGCCTGCTCATTCACAATATCAAGATGGTCACACACCAATTGTTGGCGTAATACCTGAGACGTTTGTTGGCTTGCTTCAGCCTTGGCTAAGGCGTTAAACAGAAAATGATAGCTACGTGCAAAAAGCAGATTGAGCGTTTCAGTCAGCGCTTTTTTCTGCTCAGTATTGAACTCTACCGGCTTACTTAAACGGTTTAAGGTCTCAGCCAACACAACTTCGTAGTTCCAATAACGCTGTAAATAGACACGCTGCCCATCGAACATTAGAGGCTTAACACAATCGTTGGTCGTTCCCACTAAGTTTGATGATTGAAGCACAGCCACCCAATCAATACCCAACAGTTTTTGGTTCAATTGCAGTGCAGTTTCACCGTATAACCCAAGTAACTGAGCAAGATCTGCCGCTAGTTCAGGGCCTGTCGTATGCTGCTGTATAAGCTGAGTACAAATGTGTCCTTTGCCTAATTCATGGCTCACTACCCCCGCGAGAAAGCCGATCTCTTGAGGGTAGCTCGTGGCTTGCTGAGCAAGAAAACGGGCAAATTGATAATCCAACTGACGAATAGAACCCTTATCCGCAAGAAACTGGAGTACATCCATCAGTTGCTCAGGAATAAGTGAAACTGGCTTTGCTGTGTTCGCAGTATCTATGCCGGTATTAGTGGTCGTTGTTGTCATTATAAAAGCCCCATCTGTCCAGTTTCATCGTCATTCAATTGTGCCGAACGTCTGTCTATCACTTTACCGTCAATCAATTGATCCATTTCATCAAGTAAAGCCAGTGTTGGTTTCGCCGAGAAAATACCTTGCTGAGATTGGCCGTCCATTCCTCGTAAGAACAAGTAGTACACGCCACCAAAATGTTGTTCGTAGCTGTAATTGGCAACGCGGCTGCGTAAGAAACGGTGCAACGCCAATGCATAGATTTGATATTGCAAATCATAGCGATGGTCGGCCATCGCCGATTTCAATGCCTCGCCATGGTAGACAGCAACATCATCTCCTAAGTGATTCGATTTCCAGTCGAGTACATAGTATTTACCTTGGTGCTCAAACACCAAATCGATGAAGCCTTTCAACATACCTTGCACGGTTTGGAAACCTAGATCGCCCGCTTTGGCTGACAATGGATCGTGATATTGAATGGTTTGATTCAGTTCAGATGCAGCCAATACTTCGATCGGCAGTAAGAATTCCATCTCAACTAAACGTTGCGTCGAGTCTTTCTCGCTTAGCTTTAAGTTCTTGCCGTCTAATGCGGTGTTCAGCACTGTATCGACCAGTTGCTGAAGCACAGGTAGCCACTCTAATTCATATTGCTCTGATTCTAATAAGTGAGTGATTACTTGCGTGTTATGTTCACTGGTTGCTGGCTCGGTAAATTCAACCTCCTCAAACAAGGTGTGTAAGAAAGTACCTGGGCGAGCACCACGAGGGAACGTAAAGATAGAGCGTTCAGGCTCAATCAACTCAGACTCATCCTGCTCATCAGCCGAGTCAATATCAAAACCAGACACCTCAATGGTCGCGTCATGGCTCGCGCCGTGACTGCCTTGCTTTACAAGCCCCGAGTAACTGGTGATACGCCAAGCTCGGTCGATTGAAGCCTTGAGTTCATTAGCATGTAAGTCGTCACTCACTTGCTCTGTTTGTACAAACACCTGTTCATGAGCGGTTGGTGTTTCGGCTAACAGCACACTTGAATTTTTGCCTTCAATTGCCGTTAGAGCTTGATGCAATTCGGCAATACCCTGCTCTTGTCCGTTTTGAACCAAGTAGCCCATCGCACTCAAATGCACGCCTGTCGATTCTTTGGTTGAACGCCCTTTACGCAGTGGCGCTATACCAATAAAACAGCCATAAACCGCACGAGTCAGCGCTACATAAACCAGGCGCAAATCTTCCGCTAGTCGTTCTTTATCGGCTTGCGCTAAGGCACTGTCGCTGCCAGTAATATCGAGTACTGTGGTGTCTGAATCATGGTCGTAGAACTTACCTTCACTCGCTTCACGATAGCTTGCAACGAACGGCAAAAATACTAAGTCATATTCCAAGCCTTTCGATTTATGAATGGTAACGATTTGAACCAAGTTTCTTTCTGATTCAAGGCGTTGAATGTCGTCGTCACTGCCACCTAAACCATTTTGTGCATCTGAGATTGCTTCAGCCAGCCAACGCAACAAGCCATAGTCACTGTCGAGTTCTTGTCTTGCTTGTTGCAACAATTCGCCAATGTGCATTAAATCAGTGAGTGAGCGCTCACCATTTTCTTCTTCCAGTAAGCGTTCCGCGAGATGTCGTTTACTGATCACGCTGCGAAGCATTGGCAACACGCCGCGCTGAAGCCACAACTTACGATATTCTCTAAACTCGTTAACGACGTTTTCCCACACCACTTCATCGTTGTTGAGTTCATCCAATGATGCGGCATCCAGAGCAAACAACTCCGACGCTAAACTGGCGCGTAATGCTCGGTCATTTTCAGGTGTCAGCACCGCCTGCAACAAACGTTGAATATCTTGTGCGACCAAGCTGGTGAACACACTGTCTCGGTTGGATAAATACACGCTCGCAATGCCTTGTTCCGACAACGCGTTCTTAATCAGACGACCTTCACTACCGGTTCGAACCAAAACAGCAATATCACCCGCATTCACGGCATGTTGTTTTTTGCCGTTATCAAAATAGGCTTGTTGATTTTGAGAAGCGGTCAGAATAGTTTGAATTTGACTCGCTGTCGCTTCTGCCATTGCCTTGTGATATTCACCTTTCGGCAATGGCTTATCTTCAGCCTCTTGCAGCCAAAAGGTAAGTGCGTGCTGAGTTTCTCCGTTCATCACCCATTGGCGTTTGTCGGCTGATGGACTGGCAGCAACGGGCAAAAATGGAATGTCTTGATCGTAGATAAACGGGCTGTCCGAATTCATAAACACTTGGTTTACTGCACTGACCATATCGGCACTTGAGCGCCAGTTAGTGCCTAAGGTGTAGTGAGCACTAACTTGGTTTCTCGCCTTGATATAGGTAAAGATATCTGCGCCACGGAAGCCATAAATCGCCTGCTTTGGGTCACCGATCATAAACAAGCCGCACTGCGGATTATCAAGATAGATTCGGCTAAAAATACTGTATTGCAGTGGATCGGTATCTTGGAATTCATCGATCATTGCAACTGGGTAGAGTGTGCGAATTCTTTCCACCAGCAAGGACTGCTCATCGACATCAATCGACGCAGATAACTGAGTCAACAAATCATCAAATGATAACCACTGCTTTTGCTGTTTCGCCTTTGCTAGCATAGTTCGACAATGGGTAATCGCATGTGCCAGCAATGGAGCTTTCAAGTCGGCTGGGTGATTTAAGAAATCTTCAATCGCTTCGAAAACTGCATGCTGAGGTGCAGTGCCTTTCGGTGTTTTTTCAATGAGAGTGGCTTGCGAGAACTTCTCTAACTTATCTGGATATTGATAATCATGAGTGTCGCTCTGCGCCCATGCTGTCACAGCTTCTAACCATGTCGGCAGAGATTTCTTAGTGTAGCTACGCTTGTTCACATCCGAAGCAGAGATCAAAGCCAAAAAGTCCGCTTCGGATTCACACCACAGCGCTTTAAGTTGCTTCACTTTATCTAGGTTTTGGTTGTGCAGAGTTTGCAAGTCGCCCGACATCGCATCTACCGTCAATTTCAGCGGAGATCCTGTCAGATAACGATTTACGTCTGCTAATAACGCAGCAGGTGAACCCCAGATATTACGAACCTCACCAGCCAGTTGAATGGGCAGCGGGTAAAACTGTTTACGCCAATAGTCAGCAACTACTTGTGCTTTTAGGTGGCTTTCATCGGTCACAAATTCGTTATCAAAGCGGCTTCCAGACTCAAAAGCATTTTGAGTCAACATTCGCTGACAGAAACCGTGAATGGTGTATACCGCAGCCTCATCCATTTGTCTTTCAGCGTTAAGCAGAGTTTTAGCCGCGCCAGCATGATCATCGATGGCTTGTAACAAAGGCGCAATCACTGGGTCGTCACTTTGCCCACGTGCAAACGCAATGCGTGCATCATGAATACGAGCACGAATACGATCTCGCAGCTCAGCCGTAGCTGCTTCAGTAAAGGTCACCACCAGAATTTGGTCTACGGTTAGCGGCTCATGGTGTCGAGTGGCTTCAGTCAGATCACCTTGTGGAGCGGCCGTGCCATGCCCGAGCAGTAGGCGTAAGTACAAGCCAGCGATGGTAAATGTTTTACCTGTACCCGCTGATGCTTCAATTAAACGCGCGCCATGAAGTGGAAACGTCATGGTATCGAGTGTCTGTGGAGCAATTACCTGAACACTGCTTGTGGTCGTCATGCCTTACTGCCTTCTGATAAATATGTTGTTACAAATGTGACCTAGCGTGGAAAACGTCATTCAATTTACGTCCTACGCTGATTTGTTAATAGTTAGTGCGATCTCTCTCACGGATCAATTCGGATCGCCTCGCTACTATGCGCCCACGAGTTCAGGAGCGCGTACGAGTTTTGTACTTTACGGCGTTACTTTGAACCACAGAATAATGGTCCCTCTGACCTGTGGCCGTACAGCGAACGCCCTACACTAATAATGATTTACTGGCGGCCACTTTATTTCCTGTACCTTGATTCCTCATAAACGACTTCCTCTCGTCATTTTATAAGCCCTGCACACCAAGTTTACATCTAACTCTTTATTTCCCATGCTTTTATTCAAACGCATCTCTTTGATAAGCATATTGTTGGCGATCTTGCTGATCACTGCCGATTATTCCTGATCTTCAAGATCGGCAGCGGCGAGTCTTGCCGCCTGTAGCACAAGCGTTGAATACATACGCGACTCAGTAGCCAATTCATCGTCCCATTTAGACCAGATTCGTGAGATGTAGGTATCTCTACCCTCGCCCGTGAAGGCGAAGCTGTCATTAAAGGTATCGGCCATTTTCTTGAGTGACTTTTCTTCATCATCGACCCACTTACCACGGCTAAAGCCCGCTTCAACACCAGCTAATGCCGTTTTCGGGAAGTATGGCAATGGTGCAGTCATACCTTGATAAAACAGTCGTACTAACTCAGCTAATATACTCTTCGCTTGCTGCGCATCGCCGATAGGTTGTAGCGTTTGGTGAACCACGCCCTCTTTTCTGTCATAGCCAATAATATGGGTCGTTTTTCCGTGTCCCATAACAGCGCAGGATAGATGATCAATCCACGCAGCCAAGTAATCTTGAGAGCGTATTTTGCCGCTACGGAAACGCACTAGACCTGATTGATAGTTTTGAGTTAACCACCCCATCAAGCGAACAGGCTTACCTTCGCCTAACACGTCAAACTCGATATTCACTTCGAGATCTTGCTGCGGTGATCCGCTCACAAATCTAATCTCTTTGGCTAAGTCTTCCGCTTGAACACGATTGGTTTCAAATTCGATGTCACCAAAGGCGCCAACCGGTAATCGACCTTGGGCTTTTTGCTCAGAGACAAACAGTCGCACCGCTTCGTCTGCACCTTCTGGGTGGTCCAGCAACACTTGCAGCAGCGCATCTTTAAGCTGGAAGCTCTCTAGGCCATTGAGTACGAATGGCTCATCGTCTTCCATTACAGGAAGTGGCGGTTCAAACACCACTTTGAGACGGCGATTAAAGAAGTACTGCACTGGCAAGCGCCAGAAACGCTGTAGCTCAACCAAATCCAATTCCAATGGATAGGCCGCACCAAGCAAATAGTCATCCAAGGCACGATTGAATTCACCACTGCGTTCACCGGAACGGTTAGCCGCAGGAAGCCATTCTTTGGCGTAACTCAGCACATGGCTTGAATCACCTTGAGTAAAGGCAGCCGAGCTAAATGGCGTCATGGTGTGTTCAAAACTGATCGCTTGAGTCAGCTTGATACCAGAATCATCACTTGGTAGCGCTTGATCTGCACTTAGGCAGTAGTTCTGCTGGCAGTACTCAATCAACTCTGAAACCAATACCGACGGCACTCGCTCAGTATTATCTTGAATCGAACGGCCGACATAGCTTATGTACAAACATTCTTGCGCTGACAACATCGCCTCTAAGAATAGGTAGCGGTCATCATCACGACGAGAACGGTCTCCAGGTCGAGTGCGCCCGTTCATCAGGTCAAAACCTTCTGGCGGCATTGAGCGAGGGTAAACCCCATCATTCATGCCTAACAAACAGACGGTTTTGAACGGAATAGAACGCATCGGCATCAAGGTACAAAAGTTAACTTGTCCCGCTAAGAAACGCTGACTGATACGGGCGCCCGACAGTTTATTATTTAAGTACTGATAGATGATACTCGGCGACAACTCTTGCTCATACAAGGCATCATCAAGCTGTTCATTCAGTTGTGAAAGTGCATCACGAATCGACTTAAGCACCACCTCACCTTCCAGCTCAACCGCAAAAAAATCATCAATCATTTGCAGCAAGGTTTCACGCCACATATCGATTGATTGGGTTTCAGTTAGTCGTTGGCGGTAATGAGCGATACGGTCAATAAAGTGCGCTAACTTACCCGCAAGTTCGGCGTTAATACCCTGAACTTCGTTATAAGCCGCAATCGGAGAATGTTCAGTTTCAAACAAGCCCGCAGAGTCTGACATCGCATAGCCCAGTAACATACGCTGAATACCAAATAGCCAGGTATTTTGCTCAGTCGCAGGCAGATCAAATTCTGTTGCAGTTGAAGCATCAACCCCCCAACGAATGCCCGCCTCTTCAACCCATTGCTTGGCTTGCTCGAATTGAAACTCGTCAATACCAAAGCGTGCCATCATCGCAGGAATTTCTAACAGCTCTAGCAACTCAGAGGCTAAACAGCGCGTGTTCGGTAGCGCGACCAATTGCATGAAAGCGGTCAGAATTGGGCTTTCTTGGTCTGCAGTTCTATCAGAGATCGAGTAAGGGATATAACGCTCACCCGGAGCATTACCAAATACCGCCTGAATCGCTGGACTATAAGCATTAATGTCAGACACCATCACGATGATATCGCGTGGTTTCAGGGTCGGGTCGGCATCAAACATCGCCAATAGCTGGTCATGAAGAACTTCCACCTCACGCATTGGGCTGTGACACGCATGTACGGTCAGAGAGCGATCGCCAAGCTCAACCACCTGTTTATGGTTGCTAGAATCCAAAATCTCATCATTGCGATGCTCTTCCAATTCAAGGATATCTCTTTGAATTTGATGCAATAAGCCATCTCGATCTACATCAATAAAAAATTGATACTCCTCAGTATCTCCCTCAGAGAGCAAAAGTAAGTTATCTCGTCCTAATTTTCCCATCGAAGCTAATAAATTATTTCCAATGGCATTATCAATATGCAGTTCATCATGCACTTCATATTTCCCACCTTCCATTAAGGAAGACGAGCCAGCTGATGAGAGCATATTATTAGACAAAGCGAGCTTTTTACGTTGCTTAGCCTCAAATCTTGCTAAATCTTTGAGGCTTTTGATGTCTCCCCAATAAGGCTTACTTGGGTTAGTAAACATCAGATGCACATCAATCTGCTCACCCAGAGCTTTCAACGCATCCATGTAACGAGGAGGCAACGAAGAAATACCAAACACAAATAAGCGTTTCGGCAGATGCTGCAATTGACCTTGTTGATTGGCTAGCGCTTCAATAAAGTCGTGGTACAAATTGCCACGGTGGTATTTTGATTGGCCTTGAGACAGGGTTTGCTCATAGAGTGCTTGCCACAAAATCGGTTGCCAAGGGTGCTCTTGCTGCCCTTCATCATCGACCAATTCAGCAACGGGCTCTCCCGCTTCCCACATCGCCATCCACTCCGGTCGATACACCAAGTAACCATCGAAGATGTCGGCAATTTTCTCTGCCAATTGGTACAACTTCGAATCATCTTCATCGTTTTCAAGATAGCGCTGTAGGGGTAAGAAATCAGGGTGTTCAAGCTTAGCGGGTAACAAACTCATCAGCTTCCATGTCATCGCTTCCTTGTTAAAAGCACTGCGTTTAGGTACATCAGGAAGCACTTGGGTAAACATATCCCAAATGAAGGTTGCTGGAAGAGGAAAGTCTATATTTGCTGCTACACCAAACTCTTTGGCGAGTTCCATCTTAAGCCATTGAGACATACCTGGGCTCTGAACCAAGATCTGCTCTTTTTCGAAAGGGTTGGCTAAAGGATCACTTTTGATTAAATGAACGAGAAGGATTTTTAAAGTATCGACTTTATTGGAATGGTAAACAGTAAACAAAGTGCACTCACGCTAATCTTGCCACAATATAAAGCCAGATTAGCATAAGTGCCGAGTTTGGATTAGGAATATAAGCTTATGAAATACTGAAAACTTAAGCTCCGTTTATCTTTTGAACTATTGCTTCTTACAATCTACTGCCTACCGCGCTTAGAACACGGTGAGGTTTGTAATTCATGTAATAACGAACCGCCACATAACCCACTACAAACGTTGCCACAATCAATTCTAGATACGCTAGGCCAAACACTTGATTGATGTAATGCGCTTCAATACCTTGTGCTTGCATCCACGCAGCCAGTTTGAACAAGGCTGTTGCACCAATCACGATTGGGAAGGTAAACGCTGCATAACCAGGGCTAAATGGAAGACGAAGTAGTTTGAAAAACGCCATATAGATAATGAACGTCATCAACACTGCAATACCAAATAGTAAACCAATGATCACAGGTGAAGGGTTAGCAGTAACGGTTAAGTAACCCGCCAAAGATAGGCTTGCCGGTGCTGCCATAATCGCAATCGTTGGTTTTGCAGCATCTGGCACTTCGTGAGAGAAGATCAAACGGTAAACCATGATTGGTAGCATTACTGCGTAAACCAATAAGCCGAATACCAAAGTCGCGTTAGCTACTGGCTCTAAAACTGGATTACCTGAGAAAGAGACGTCAGCGACGATAATACCGATCGGTGGCACAAACCAGCTTGGCACCATGTGGTGAATCTCAAAGTTTTTAGCTCTGTGGTACAAAAAGCTCGTTAGAAACACAACATGCAAAGCCACAGAAGCCAACCACATAGCTTCTTGTAAGAATTGAGAGATTGGCGCCAAAGACGCTGACACCACCATGCACCCCATTGCAAATGTTGGTACCACACTGCCGACAACAGGGTGAGCAAGATCTTCACGCAATAGGTGACCATGAATCAAAAATTTCACAGCTAAAACAAGAAGTAATACCGCCGCAATGCCAGCACTGATCCACTGCACCAAACCCGGTGTATGTAAGATACCTTGTGCGACTAGAACACCATCCCAACACCAGCCTAAGCTTGCAATTGCGAGTGCTAACCCTGCCATGGGTGTTGGAGCTCCTGTTAATCTATATTTAATACGTTGAATCATGTCAGCCTCTCTTAAACCTAATTCACTAAACTTGTGAACTCATCAGCTTGTTGAAGCCATAATACGCTTGCGCTTCGTTAAACAATATCCAATTATATATAACAAGTGTTCATCAATACTGAACAGAATCCATTTTCACCAGCAGAGTAAAACTAGGAATCTGATGGCTAATATTTCAATAAAACAGCTCAAAGTGTTCGTCACTATTACTCAGCACTCGACATTGACTGCTGCCTCTGAGGCTCTGTTTCTGTCTAAAGCTGCGGTCAGCATGGCACTAGGCGAAATGGAGAAACAACTCGGCCACTCTCTATTTGACCGGGTCAACAACCGATTAATTCTCAACCAAGAGGGACATAAGTTACTTCCATTGGCGGATGAAATATTACATCGTGCTGCTGGTATTGATGTTTTGTTCCGTGATGATCAGCCTTTAAGTGGCAATCTAAAGGTCGGCGCGAGTGACACGATTGGTAATCAGGTCGCACCGTTTATTTTGTCAGGCTTTCGCGAACGAACTCAACATCAGGATCAAAGCTTGTTCATTTCAAACAGTGCACTGATCTGCCAAAAGTTGGTGGATTATGAACTGGATATCGCGCTAATTGAAGGAAAAACATTACACCCTGAACTCATTTCGAGTCAGTTTAGCAGCGATGAAATGTGCATTATTGTTAGTAATCAACATCCTCTCGTTGCCAAAGAAAAAGTGATTTTAAGCGATTTAGAAGACAGCCATTGGATTTTACGTGAATCAGGCTCAGGGACTCGCGAGTTTTTCCTTCGTGCCGTCGCACCGCGCATCGAACATTGGTATGAATCTTTTGAACTCAACACCACAGAAGCAATCATCAACTCTGTTTCTGCCGGTCTTGGCTTTGCCTGTTTGTCTCGTTTAGCTGCTCAGCGAGCGATCGATTCAGGCCGAGTAAAAGCGCTTAATGTGCCACTTGATATGAAACGCCGATTCTGGATGCTGGTCCATAAAGACAAATATCAAAGCCCACTGCTGAAATCTTTCATGAGTTATTGTGAAGACTGGGCGGCACATCAAGATTGAGGCCGCATAGTACGGGCTCCAACTGGACTTTTAACATCAGAAACTGTATAAAAAGCCAGTAAAATTTATCAAACTTAGAGGATTAACCATGGCTGTTATCGTCAAGTACGTGGTGGAACGCAACGGAGAAGAGAAAATGACTTTTACCTCTAAAGCCGAAGCTGACGCATACGACAAAATGCTGGATATGGCTGATGAGCTTTTTGAACTGTTAGGCAAAAGCGATTTAGTTGAAGATGAAGGCAAGCAAGAAGAACTTGCAATGTACCTAGCGAAGAACAAAGAAGAAGTTCTTTACGCATTAGGTGCTAAGCGTAAGCCAGCTCCGAAAAAAGCTAAGAAGCTTGAAGCTGTTGAAGACGCAGAAGAAGATGCAGCTTAACTAGCTGATACCTTTCTAAAAAACGTCAATGACGCCTCTAATCAGAGTTCGTTATTGGCGTTTTTTTATACTTATCGAAATATAATGAAGCTTGTTTATAGTCGAAATCGCTCTAAACATTCGCTTGCATGAAAGTGTGAGGAAGATCTAATCTATAGCCATCAGGTGATGGGGTTCCACCTAAGCTTTTGCTTCAACCGCCCGTTCTTTCCGAACAGTGCTAATGACTCCTACAGAATCGAAAACAGGTAATACTGTTGGACGTATCGCTATTCCTCCATTTTGAAATGGACTTAGTCTATTAAGACCAAGTTCCATGACACCTTTGGATTATCGATACTCAAGATCTGTAGTGAATTAGCCGCACCTCTTCCAACACGTCCTGTTTTCTCAACGCCCTAGGCCTTAAATGGCTCTATAAGTGAGAAAACATTATGCACTACTCTTCAGAAATTCAATCAATGTGCCCTATTCAAAGGGGTGATCTTCACAATTCAGCTCCAATTCCAGTTGAAGGCGCAATGGTTAGCCCAAAAGATGTCATCGCTATTTCTGGCTTAAGCCACGGTGTTGGCACTTGTGCACCACAACAAGGTGCTGCAAAACTGACTCTTAACGTAAAAAACGGCATCATCGAAGAAGCATTAATCGAAACGATTGGTTGTTCAGGTATGACTCAATCTGCCGCGATGGCTGCGGAAATCCTCACCGGAAAAACCATTCTAGAAGCGCTGAATACTGACTTGGTATGTGACGCGATTAACGTCGCGATGCGCGAAATCTTCCTGCAGTTTGTTTACGGTCGAACTCAGTCGGCTTTCTCTGAAGGTGGCCTAGAGATCGGCGCAGCACTAGAAGACTTAGGTCAAACACAGCGCAGCCAAGTTGGCACCAGCTACTCAACCGCAGCAAAAGGCGTTCGTTACCTAGAGCTTGCAGAAGGTTACGTAACCAAGCTTGCACTTGATGATCACAGCGAAGTGATTGGCTACGAATATCTCAACCTCGGCAAAATGATGAAGGCGATTAACCAAGGCGTGCCAGCGAATGAAGCGGCCGACCTTGCGACAGGGACTTATGGTCGCTTCGACGAAGCCGTGACCACCATTAACCCACGCCAACAATAATTTTTGCCAATAAAAGAGGAAAGATATGATGAACACTCAATTTAATGAATCAGTAACTCGCGTATTGGCAGAAATGAACTTCGACTCTTTAGAGCAAGCAAACCAATACTGTTTATCACACAATGTCGATCCAAAAGCATTAGTGATGGACACTCAACCTATCGCATTTGAAAGCGCAGCTGACGCTTACACTCTTGGTGCAGCATTGGCTCTGTTCCGTAAAGCGAACAACGCAGAACAAGCAGCGAATATCATTGGTGAAGGCCTTCAAGCATTCACAAAACCCGGCAGTGTTGCGGAGCAACGCCAAGTCGGTATCGGCCATGGCGCACTGGCTGCTCGCCTTCTCAATGAAGAGAGCCACTGCTTTGCTTTCCTTGCAGGCCATGAGTCTTTTGCTGCTGCAGAAGGTGCGATCAAGATTGCACTGAACGTGAACAAATCACGCAAAACACCATTGAAAGTTATCTTGAACGGTCTAGGTAAAGATGCCGCTTACCTAATCTCTCGCATCAATGGCTTTACTTATGTTCGCACTCAATTTGATTACCAAACGGGTGAGCTAGTTGAAACAGAACGTCGCCGATTCTCACAAGGCCCTCGTGGCGAGATCTTGTGTTACGGCGCTGATGATGTACGTGAAGGTGTAACGATCATGCACAGAGAAGAAGTGGATGTGAGTATCACGGGTAACTCAACCAACCCAACACGCTTCCAACACCCAGTAGCGGGTATCTACAAAGCAGAACGCACTCGCCAAGGTTTGCCATACTTCTCAGTTGCTTCAGGTGGCGGTACAGGTCGAACATTGCACCCAGATAACGTAGCAGCAGGCCCAGCGTCTTACGGCATGACCGATACCATGGGCAGAATGCACGCTGATGCTCAGTTCGCAGGTAGCTCTTCAGTTCCTGCTCACGTGGCGATGATGGGCTTCATCGGCATGGGCAACAACCCAATGGTCGGAGCGACGGTTGCATTGGCTGTGGCAGTGAGTGAATCTCAACACGCATAACGACAAAGTGAGTCCCACAATCTGCCTGTTATGTAGAGTCTGTTAGTTGAGAATCAAGCAATAACGGACGACTAAAACTCTACACCTATCACTAAAACCAAACAGCCAGCCTTATGCTGGCTGTTTTTTATTCACACTTGCTCTACTATCTATTTCTAATAATTATTTGTATCTAAGATTAAATACATTCTGCTGTCGTATTTAACTACATATTTTCAAAGGAATAATATGAAAGAGCTCATCATTCATACCATTACCGTGTTCATGGGCTTTTTTGCCATCATGAACCCTATCGCCAACACACCGATCTTTCTTTGATTAACAGGTGATAATGATAGGGAAACGGTCAAGTCTATCGCTTTCCGCTCAGTGTTCATCGCCTTCATCATCGTCAGCACCTTTGCTGTCTCGGGTAAACTCATCTTCGGCCTCTTTGGTATCACGCTTTACGCGCTTCGTATCACCGGCGGGATCCTCGTGTTCTTGATTGGCTTTCATATGCTGCAAGGTGACTCAACACACTCTAAAGCAAAAGAGAAGGTCAACTCAGACGCTCAACAAGATGCGGCGCTCAGTATCGCCGTCTCGCCACTGGCAATGCCAATATTAGCCGGACCGGGCACCATTGCCACCGCGATGAACTTTGCCAGCACCGAAGGCATCTACGAAACCATCGTCGCCTTTGGCCTACTATGCGCCTTAACCTACGTATTGTTTGTATTTGGCGAGCGCTTCGTTAAAGCCGTTGGACCAAGCGCACTGAACGTGATTACTCGAATGATGGGGTTGATACTCGCGGTAATCGGTATGCAGATGTTGATTGAAGGGATTGAGCAAGCTTATAAGGCACTGTTTATCTAAAGAGGGGATTCACAGGAGAATGTTGATTAACGCACCAATCAATTTGTGTTGATCTGCAGTGTTTTCTCATTGCAGAAAACTATCTCTCAAAAGACAAGCAATATCATTTTACAGACTTTATCCCGATACGCCCTTTCATAACGAGGGCGCTCTCTTTATGATGAACGCAATTAAATTAACTTTGCTAACGGCAGCGCTTGTTATTCGAGCCGTTGTTTTGGAATAGCAAAATCAAGACTCAACACATGGAGATTCAACATGGCTTACTTTTCACTAGCCTTCGGTACGGCAACCAAAAACCGCGACAATAAAATCATTGAAGCGTTCTTCCCTAACCCACTTCTAAACCCAAGCGACGCTCTTGTAGCGGCTGTGGCAGAAGTATCAGGTTACTCTGAAGGCAACCAAGCTATCGAAATCTCTGCTGCACAAAGCGCAGAACTGGCGAAGGCATTCGCAGCAAACGATGATGCAGCTAACGCATCTTTAGCAGAAAAAGCGGCAGCGTCTGAACAGCCACTTGTTCTTGTTGTTCTTGCTACTGACGAGAAGCCAGCATCAGTTGCTGAAGGCTTCCTAAAGCTACAACTTATCTCTAACCGCCTAGTACAACCACACGGTACGGTACTGGACGGCATCTTCGGTCTACTGCACAACATCGCATGGACAAACGAAGGCCCTATCGACCTACCTGAGCTGGCTGAGCGTCAAATCGAAGCTCGCCTTGCAGGTCGTGCTCTGTCTGTAGATTGCGTAGACAAGTTCCCTAAAATGGTGGACTACGTAGTACCAACAGGTATTCGTATTGCTGACACTTCTCGTGTTCGTCTTGGCGCACACGTAGGCGAAGGCACAACAGTAATGCACGAAGGTTTCATCAACTTCAATGCTGGTACAACTGGCGTGAGCATGGTTGAAGGTCGTATCTCTGCGGGTGTTGTTGTAGGTAACGGTTCAGACATCGGCGGCGGCGCTTCTATCATGGGTACTCTGTCTGGTGGCGGTACGATGGTTATCTCTATCGGCGAAAACTGCCTACTAGGCGCAAACGCTGGTCTTGGCTTCCCTATGGGCGACCGTTGTACGGTTGAGTCTGGTCTTTACGTGACTGCGGGTACTAAGGTTCGCATGTTAGATAAAGAAGGCAACGAAGTAGAGATCATTAAAGCTCGCGATCTAGCTGGCGTTTCTGATCTTCTGTTCCGTCGTAACTCAATCACTGGCCAAATTGAATGTCTTGCGAACAAGTCTGCTGTTGAGCTAAACAGCGAACTACACAGCAACAACTAATCTAAGCGCTAGATGCTAGATGCTAGATGCTAGAAAATAATAAGCCGCTGGGGTTCAATCCAGCGGCTTTTTTGTATGTTCTGGGAATCATTATTGCCCCATTACCAGTCAGAGTTAACAGAATGTTAACATGTATTTGCCCTACTAAAAGTAATCCCTTGTCTGTTGGATATTTGCAAGGCAAACTGCTGGGCAAAAGTTCGAAAACACTCTGAATGTCTAAAAATCGCCATATTTTTCGAAACTAGGGATTTTATATCATTGGCTTTTCGGTTTCGGTTTCGGTGGCTGAAAGTTTGGGATAATTTGAAAACCATTTGGACATAGCTATGCCTGTACTCTTACCAGAGTACTAGCGGCAGAAGTTTCATAATTTCTGTTGCGCTGCGCTTACAAACCGATAAGAACATAAATCGATATCTACTTAGCCATCTTTACATACCTTTACATCACATGACGTTATCTTACTTACATTAGTATATTCTTAAGTAGTGAAACAAAGAGAAGGAAAACGTCATGAAAATCAAAAGCACGATAATCGCGTTACTCGGTATCGTTATTGCCTTCGGAGCAATGGCTGGTGGAATGAATAAAGGCATGAATAACAATATGTCACGCCCAGTATTTTCACAGTTTGATCTCGATGGTGATGGCAAGATAACCGAAGCCGAGTTCAATCAAGCACGCTCAGAACGTATTGCCCAGCGAGCAGAAGAGGGACGTACGTTGAAAAATATCAATCAAAGCCACAGTTTTGCTTCGTTAGATAGCAACGCGGATCGCGCTATCTCTCAACAAGAGTTTAATGCTCATCAAGGCATGGTGAACCCCAAAAATACCATGGGCAAAGGCAAAAACAATCAGTAGCTCAATTCAATCAGGCCTCCATTTGTGAGGCCTGACTTATTTTGAGATCAAGGAAGCAAATCCGCTTATGTTGGTGTGCTACCTTTTGCTTAAGGAAAAGCTAATATAGTAAGGGAATCGCTATGACTAGGTATAGCTGGTTACAAAGGGCTCTGTTTGTTCCTCCTGTTTTGTTGGGCATCGCGTTATTGGTGATCGCACCAGGGATGAAGGCTGAACCGCCTAATGCGAGTAATACGGCTGCTAAAAAGGTGGTTCGGGTGTTGAAAGTCGAGCCGCGAAATATCCAACCTTCTGCCATCGGATATGGACATACCGAGTCTGTTCAAGACTGGCAGGCACAGTCTGAACTTGACGGCGCGGTTGTGTGGGTTTCTGAGCAATACAAAACGGGCGCTATTATCCGCAAAGACAGCGAACTCCTTAGAATTGACCCCACCGCTTATCAACTTACTATTGCCCGTTTGCAAGCTGAGCTTGAAGTGCTAATGCTAACGAATCAGACCATTATCGATTCGCTCAAGATTGCAGAGAAAGAGTTTGAGGTACAACAGTCAGAATATGCCCGCTCAATCAAATTGAGTGAAACCGGGCATATCTCCAAAACAGAGAAAGACCGCGCGACCAAAGACTTGCTCAGCAGCCAGCAACAGCTCCAGACACAGAAAAACCAACTGGCAATTAATCAAGCGCAGCAAAAGGTTTTGCAAACGGAACTAGCACTTGCAAACCGAGATCTCGAACAAACCGTAATTAAAGCCCCATTTGATATTCGCATTGTCGAAACCTTGGTTGGACTCGCCGAGTATGTCAACAAGGGGGAATTGCTGCTCAAAGCGGATGACATCGATGCCGTTGAGGTTCGCGCGCAGTTTCCGCTTGGTAAAATGCGTCCGCTAAGAAATTCCAATCGCTTTGACTCGCTTGACGAAGATGTTCATAGCAACTTGAGCGCGACAGTCGAGCTCCAAGCAGGCGATAAAGTAATTACTTGGCCTGCCGAGATCAGCCGCTCCGGCGGTGAAATCGATGCTCAGACTCAAAGCCAAAGCCTGGTTGCACAAGTAAATCAGCCCTATCAGCAAGCCATTCCCGGGGAGAAGCCACCACTTATTCGTGGGACTTTCGTTAAAGTCACGATTAAAGCACCAATGATGGAGCAACAAGTCTTGCTACCGATAAACGCCATCCATGATGGTAAAGTTTACACTGTCTCTGAAGGTAAACTGAAAAGCAAACCTGTCAGGATAGATTTCGTCCAAGGGCAGGTTGCGGTGATCAAATCTGGCGTGGAATTCGGTGATGTGGTTGTGCTAAGTAAACTTTCACCCGCCGTTGAGGGGATGGCTTTACAACCGCAACCGGATGAGAAAATCGGCCTTTGGTTGGATACGCAGAGCGGATTTAAAGCCCTAAACGCGATTCAGAAAGAGGGCAAATTATGATCGCTTTTTTTGCTCGGCACACCACTGGCGCCAATGTCCTGATGATGGCGGTACTGCTGTTAGGGGCTTTTGCCTTGCCCAAACTGCAGAAAGACACTTTTCCGTTGACGCCGACCAAAAATATTGAGGTTCGGATCGTTTATCCGGGCGCGTCACCTTTTGAGATGATGGAAGAAGTGTGTTACCCGTTGGAGGATTCTCTCGATAAGCTGAGTGGAATTAAAGAGTTAAGCTGTGATGCCCGAGAGAGTTTGGTCATCGCCAATGTGGAAATCGGCGATGATGAAGACATTGACACTTTAACCAGCGATATTCAACAGCAGGTTAACGCCATCAGTGATTTTCCGGATCGAGTTGAGCAGATCACGGTGTCGAAACTGGACCGAGTGGCAACGGTGGCCAGTGTCGCGATTACCGGCAATATGTCAGATAGGGACTTATATCTCTATGCCCAACAAATTAAGCACAAGTTAAAAGAGAGCCCATTGATCGCTCAGGTGACCGTGAGCGGTTTTGCGGATCAAGAAATAGAAATTCGCGTATCGCAGTGGAAGTTGCAGCAGTACGGCCTGAGTGTGTCCGACTTGTCCAATCTAGTACAACAGCAAAGTATCAGCACTCCTGCTGGCGTATTTAGTAATGACTTGGAAGAGATCAGCGTCCGCTTCGACCACTTAGGCAGCAACGTCAGAGACTTCGAAAATATCGTGATTAAATCCAGTGAGACGGGGACTCAGGTTCGCCTCGGTGATGTTGCCGTTATTCAGCAGAAGTTCACTAGCGATGAAAATCAAATCCTGTTCAATGGTCAGCGTGCCGCTTTGCTTCAGGTGTCCAAAACGCAATTTCAAGATACCTTAACGGTCAAAGATGCGATCGTCAGCATCGTTGAAAAAGAACAGGCGAGAGCCCCTGAAGGCGTCGCTTTAACCATCACCCAAGATTCCAGCACCAATATTATTGAGCGTCTGAGAATCCTCACCAGCAATGGCGCACAGGGATTAGCACTGGCATTTTTGATGTTGTGGGCGTTTTTTAATATTCGCTTTAGCTTTTGGGTCACCATGGGGCTGCCGGTTTCATTCCTTGGCGCCATTTTTGCGATACAACTTCTCGGTTATACCCTGAATATGATGACGCTGGTCGGGCTGATTGTCGCGATTGGTCTGCTAATGGACGACTCGTTGATCATTGCAGAAAACATCGCTGCCAAGAGGCAACAAGGGCTACCCGCGTTTGACGCTGCAGTTGAAGGTACCAAACAAGTCTTCCCAGGTGTGATTGCATCGTTTGCTACCACCATCATGGTGATAGGGCCGCTGATGTTTCTCACAGGCAAGATGGGCGAAGTACTACGCTATATTCCCATCGTGTTATTGATTACCTTGCTTGTTAGTCTGATAGAAGCTTTCTTGATCTTGCCGTCTCATTTGGCACATAGCCATACTGAATCTCGCTCTAATCCTATACGGGACAAGTTCATTGCCGGTTTTGAAAACATCAGAGACAGATTCTTTGTGCCAGTGAGTGTCAAGGCGATGAATGCACCTTATCTTTCAGTAGGGATATTGGTGATGGTGGTGATGATTTCAACCGCTTCAATTTCGTCAGGTTGGCTGAAATTCAAAGCCATGCCTGCCTTGGAAAGTGATGTGCTGCAGGCGCGTATCTTGCTCCCTCAAGGCAGTTTACTGAGCCAGACAGAGGCGGTGGTGGAGAAGGTTTCAAACGCGCTTGATGAACTCAACCAAGAATACGCAGAGAAATACCCAAGCTCAAAACCTTTGGTCGCGAGCACCACGATCATGTTCAACTCAAATGCTGATGCTAATGAGTCGGGGCCGCATATGGCAACCGTCAGTGCCGATCTATTGCCAGCGCAATTTAGGCAGCAGAGCATTAAAGATCTAATCCAAGATTGGAAACAAAAAGTAGGCCCTACGGCGGATGTGGTTTCACTCAAGTTTACCGATAAAGAACGGGGCATTGCTGGCAATGGCATTGATATTCGGGTTCAGGGTGAGTCGTTACAAGAGCTCAATCAAGTCAGCCGCTCGCTGGTGAAATGGTTGAAGGGATTTGACGGTGTCTATAACCTCTCCACCGATCTGCGTGAGGGCAGAACCGAATTTCACGTTAACCTTAAAGATGAAGCTGGCGTGATGGGAGTTAATGCTTCCAACATTGCTCAAACGCTGCGCAGCGCGGTAAAAGGCAGTACTGATCTGACGGTTTTCCAACAAGGCGAGCTGGTGGATATTAGTGTGAGACTGGATGAGTTTACGCACCAAGCTAGCCTGTATGAGTTGAATAACTTGATGGTGACGGCAGGCAATGGAACCCTAGTTCCATTATCAAGTGTTGCGACGTTTGACAGAAAACAAGCCTTCTCGCGAATTCACCGCATTAATGGGATGAACACTGTGGTTGTGCAAGGCAATATCGATACGCGGGTTGCCAATGCGCGTGAAATCATGCTGCAGTTCAATAGCGAATTTGTCTCGCAAACTCAACACAAATTCCCAGACATCACCTTCACCTCGCAAGGTCAGGATAAAGAAAGCTCAGATACGGGCTCCTCGCTGGCGACCTTCTTTGCTCTTGGCGTGGTGGGGATTTATCTTATTTTAGTGTTCCTGTTACAAAGCTACACTCAACCGATTGCTGTGCTGCTGGCAATCCCTATGGGCTGGATTGGTGTGGTATGGGGGCACTTGGGCATGGGGTTCGATTTGACTATTCCAAGCTTGGTTGGCTTTGCTACCTTAGCGGGTATCGTCGTTAACGATAACATTCTGTTGGTCAATTTTATTAAGAAGAATATCGCCCAAGGCGAGCGCTTGATAGACGCTTGTCGAGAGGCGGTACGTGACCGATTTAGAGCGATATTTATCACCTCGTTAACCACATTTGCAGGATTGCTTCCACTGTTAACCGAAACCAGTACGCAAGCGCAATTTCTGATCCCGTTAATTGCCAGTATTGCGTTTGGCTTAGTCTCGGCTACGTTACTAGCGTCAATTGTTGTGCCTTGCGTGCTGCTTATTTTGGACGATTTAAAGCTGACCAAATGGGCAGAAGGTGCTCAATCTTCCCTTTGAGGCCCTTGGGAGTGCATGCTGAACCATGTCATTTAGCCCGGCATGAAAATGGTAGTTTGCGTAGAATTTATTTGGCGATTAAACCCTATCACTGACTGCTGTTTTTTTGCGTACAAAAAACAATAGGGTCAGGTCTTGTCTTTTGCTCTTTGGTGGCAGTTTTTCTATCAGGTTTAGTTATTTGTCATACCTGAAGTTATTAGTCATTTGCTAATGTTTGATTTTCCAAAACTCATTTCTGTCCAAAAGTTTGTTATACACATCCACTATACGGTGATCCCTACACCACACTCACCACCAAAAAAAGCGCAGACCTTTCGATCTGCGCTTGTGGTTATTGTCCCGATAACACTGTTTAAATCGTTTTCAATTAACCCACGTTTTTACGTGCGTTTTGGAACATACGCATCCAAGCGCCATTCTCGCCCCAACCTTCCGGAGACCAAGAGTTTGCAACCGTACGGAATACACGCTCTGGGTGAGGCATCATAATTGTCACGCGGCCGTCAGTCGTTGTTAAACCTGTGATAGCGTTTGGCGAACCATTCGGGTTATTCGGGTATTGCTGCGTTTGGTTACCGTTGTTATCAACGTAACGTAGAGCAACCGTACCTGAGTTTTCAATCGCGTTTAGGTGGTCGTTATCACGTACTTCTACGCGGCCTTCACCGTGAGAAACAGCGATTGGCATACGAGAACCTTCCATGCCGTTGAAGAATACAGAATCTGACTTCTGAACTTCTACTAGGCTGAAACGTGCTTCAAAGCGCTCAGATTCGTTGCGAACGAAACGTGGCCAGTACTCCGCACCTGGGATAAGTTCACGTAGATTCGACAGCATCTGACAACCGTTACACACACCTAGAGAGAAGGTATCTTCACGCTTGAAGAAGTTTTCAAACTGGTCACGAGTAGAGTCATTAAACAAAACCGACTTCGCCCAACCTTCACCAGCACCTAGTACATCACCGTAAGAGAAGCCACCACATGCCACAAGGCCGTTGTATTCTTCTAGTACCGCTTGACCTGTTAGGATGTCGCTCATGTGAATATCAGTTGCTTCGAAGCCTGCACGGTCGAATGCTGCTGCCATTTCAACGTGAGAGTTAACACCCTGCTCACGTAGAATCGCCATCTTAGGCTTAGCACCTGTGTTGATGAACGGTGCTGCGATGTCTTCGTTTACGTCAAAGCTCAGTTTCACGTTCAGACCTGGGTCCGAGTTGTCTTTCTTCGCTTCATGTTCTTGGTCAGCACATACTGGGTTATCACGCAGACCTTGCATCTTGTGCGTTGTCTCAGCCCAGATAGTACGTAGTTCAGTACGGTTACGTTCAATCACTACAGACTCGCCAGACTTAATCACTAGTTCATCTGATGCTTCCCCTTCACCAACAACGCTGCCAATCACATGAGAACATGCTTCTAGACCGTTAGCTGCAAGAGTAGAAAGTACTGCGTCTAGGTCGTCGTTACGGACTTGGATTACTGCACCTAGCTCTTCGTTGAACAGTGCTGCTAGCGTGTCTTCACCTAACGCTTCAATGTTTGCATTAACACCACAGTGACCTGCGAATGCCATTTCTGCTAGCGTTACGAATAGACCACCATCGCCTTTATCGTGGTAAGCGACAACTTGGTCGTTCGCTACAAGTGCTTGAACGCCTTCGTAGAAACCTTTTAGTTGCGCTGCGTTGTCTACGTCTGCTGGCTTGTCACCAAGCTGCTTGTAAACCTGTGCAAGTGCTGTTGCACCCATACGGTTTTTGCCGTTACCTAGGTCGATAAGAACTAGGCTTGTATTACCTAGTCCTTCAAGGTTATCAGGGGTGCGAAGCTGAGGAGTAATCGTCTTACGAACATCTTCAACACGTGCAAACGCAGTGATAACAAGAGATAGCGGAGACGTTACTTCTTTCTGCTCGCCATTCTCTTCCCACTTAGTCTTCATCGACATTGAGTCTTTACCCACTGGGATAGTTAGACCCAGAGCTGGACATAGTTCTTCACCAACCGCTTTAACCGCTTCGTAAAGACCTGCATCTTCACCTGGGTGACCTGCTGGAGACATCCAGTTAGCCGACAGTTTAATGTGTTTGATATCGCCGATGTTGGTCGCTGCGATGTTAGTAATTGCTTCACCAACCGCTAGACGAGCCGATGCGCCGAAGTCTAGAAGTGCCACTGGCGTACGCTCACCAAGAGACATAGCCTCACCGTGGTAAGAGTCGTAGCTTGCCGCTGTTACTGCGCAGTTAGCAACAGGAACCTGCCATGGACCAACCATTTGGTCACGAGCTACAAGGCCTGTTACCGAGCGGTCACCGATGGTGATAAGGAATGTTTTCTCAGCGACTGTTGGCAAGCGAAGAACACGGTCAACCGCTTCGTTCATCTCGATGCCAGAACGGTCAATCGCAGGGTTGTTAGCTTTTAGCGTTTTCGCGTCACGGTGCATCTTAGGTGTTTTACCTAATAGGATGTCCATTGGCATGTCGATTGGCGTGTTGTCGAAGTGTGAATCTTCTAATTTCAGATCACGTTCTTCAGTTGCTTTACCAACCACTGCGTACGGTGCACGTTCACGCTTACAAATCGCGTCGAACGTTGCCATGTCTTTATCAGCAACCGCCATTACATAACGCTCTTGAGATTCGTTACACCAGATCTCAAGTGGGCTCATGCCCGGCTCATCGTTTGGCACGTCACGTAGATTAAAGATACCGCCACGCTCGCCATCGTCGACTAGCTCAGGAAGAGCATTCGAGATACCGCCCGCGCCCACATCGTGGATAAATGCGATTGGGTTCGCATCACCAAGCTGCCAACAACGGTCGATAACTTCCTGACAACGACGCTCCATCTCTGGGTTTTCACGTTGTACAGAAGCGAAATCAAGATCTTCAGAAGAAGAACCAGAATCCATTGAAGATGCCGCACCGCCGCCAAGGCCGATGTTCATCGCAGGACCACCTAGAACGATTAGGCTTGCACCTACCGGGATCTCTTTCTTCTGAACGTGCTCATCACGGATGTTGCCAAGACCACCAGCTAGCATGATTGGTTTGTGGTAACCACGCACTTCTTCACCTGCGTGAGAGTTTACTTTCTCTTCGTAAGTACGGAAGTAGCCAAGTAGGTTTGGACGACCAAATTCGTTGTTGAATGCCGCGCCACCAAGAGGACCTTCAAGCATGATATCCAGAGCAGTAACGATACGGCTTGGCTTACCAAAGTCAGTTTCCCAAGGTTGAACGAAGTTCGGGATCTTAAGGTTAGATACAGAGAAAGCAACAAGACCCGCTTTTGGCTTACCACCAATACCGGTTGCGCCTTCATCACGGATTTCACCGCCTGAACCTGTCGATGCGCCTGGCCACGGTGAGATTGCCGTTGGGTGGTTGTGCGTTTCAACTTTCATCAAGATGTGTGTTTTTTCTTGGTGGTAGCTGTACTGGCGAGTTTCTGGATCTGGGAAGAAACGACCAACTTCAGAACCTGTCATTACCGCTGCGTTATCTTTATAAGCAGACAGAACATGTTCTGGTGTCGTTTCAAAGGTGTTCTTAATCATCTTGAACAATGATTTTTCTTGCTTAACGCCATCGATAGTCCAATCAGCGTTAAAAATCTTATGACGACAGTGCTCTGAGTTCGCTTGTGCAAACATCATTAGCTCGATGTCCGTCGGGTTACGACCTAGCTTCTCAGTGAAGCTTTCAAGAAGGTAATCAATCTCATCTTCTGCAAGTGCAAGACCTAGGGTAACGTTTGCTTTTTCAAGCGCTTTACGTCCACCAGTTAGTAGGTCAACTTCCGCATAAGGAGCAGGCTCAGCAACGGTAAATAGTGCCGCCGCTGATTCGAAGTCAGTGAAAACCACTTCCATCATACGGTCGTGCAGGATTGCTTTCAGCTCAACAAGTTGAAGTTCAGAAAGTTCAGAAGAGGTTTCAATGTAGAAAGCAGTACCGCGCTCTAGACGTGACACTTTAGCCAGTCCGCAGTTGTGTGCGATATCTGTTGATTTTGAAGACCAAGGCGAGATAGTGCCTGGGCGTGGCGTTGCAAGCAGCAGTAAACCTTCAGGTTCATGCTCTTCAATCGTTGGACCGTAAGTCAGTAGCTTTTCTAGCTTCTCAACTTCAGACTCATCTAGGTCTGCCGTTAGATCAGCAAAGTGGGCAAACTCAGCGTAAATACCTGTTACAGGTAAGCTTAATTCACGACAAAGCTCTAAAAGCTTGTTAACACGAAACTCAGATAGAGCTGGGGAGCCACGCAAAATTCTCATGTGCTTACGTCTCTTATGCAGTTGATTAAGGTAGTATTGGAATAAATTCAGTGGGTTAAAGGAAAAACCTAACTGTTTTCTTCGAAGCTATTCCCGAAGGTTTAAAAACCTATGCCGATCCCACCTCTTCAATGCGAGCGCATTATAAAGCATTTCTTTTTGTGACGTAACACCAAAAGCAACCGTTTGCGTGATTTTTTTTATCTTTCTGCGTAAATGGTACTTTTGCTGCATTTATCACCACTTTTACAACTGTTTAATTAAACCTGCTTTGCCAGCCTTGCGGGGTTTGGTATAAAGGAGCTTCCACTTTTCGAGATTTCATTTTGATGCCTAAATTTACGCTCATCTTTTCGTCTAAGTTCCTTCTGCTCGCCATCGCCCTATTTGGGTTGGCTGGATGCCAGATTGAATCTGAACCTAAAAGTGTCCTTGAGCAGATACGAGATCGTGGCGTTCTTCGTGTCGGCACCCTAAATAACCAACTCTCTTATTACATCGGTCCTGATGGTCCTGCTGGCTTGGATTACGAATTAGCTCGTGAATTTGCGCAGGAGCTTGGTGTAAAGCTTGAGGTTAAACCCGCTTACCGTTTGTCTGGCTTGTTCCCTGCACTGCAGAAAGGCGAAATCGATCTTATCGCGACCGGCTTAACGCAAAACAACAAACTGACACGAGCTTATCGCGCCGCACCTGCTTATTACTACGTAAGCCAACAGGTCGTATACAAAAAAGGCCAGTGGCGACCGAGAAACCTTGAACAACTGATCAATTTCGAGAATGAGCGTCAGGTTGACTTTGTTAAAGCACAAACTGAATCAGAAGAGGCGGCGTCTACTGACACATTAACGCCATCTTTGGTTGTGGTGAAAGACTCACACTTTGAACCAACACTCAAACTGCTGCAGAAAACGCACGATGACTTCATCTATGACGCGGTTGGCAATGCTGATATCAACGACCTGCTCAAAGAAGTATCGACTGGCGAGCGCTTATTTACGGTTGCGGACTCAATTGAGCTGTCACTGGCACAACGTTTATACCCAGACGTAGCTTTGGCTTTTGAACTGACAGAAGACCAACCTATCTCTTGGTATTTGCAGAAGTCTGAAGATGAAAGCCTTTATGCTCTGTTGATTGAGTTCTTCGGTAACCTAAAACAGTCTGGTGAACTGGCTTCACTAGAAGAGAAATACATCGGCCACATCGGCACTTTTGACTACGTTGATACTCGTGCCTTTATCCGCGCACTGGACAGCAAGTTGCCAAAATGGTCGCCGCTATTTCAAAGGTACTCTCAAGAATTTGATTGGCGCTTGATTGCCGCTTTGGCCTACCAAGAATCACACTGGAACCCTGTTGCGCGCTCACCAACGGGTGTTCGTGGCATGATGATGTTGACACTGCCCACCGCGAAGAGTGTTGGGGTAACCAACCGTCTCGACCCGAACCAGTCGGTACAAGGCGGTGTTGAGTACCTGCGTCGTATCGTGAACCGAGTACCAGATTCAATCACTCAACACGAAAAGATCTGGTTTGCACTTGCTTCATACAATGTCGGTTACGGGCACATGATGGACGCGCGTCGCCTCACGAAGGCACAAGGTGGCGATCCCGATGCTTGGGGCGATGTGAAAGACAGACTGCCTCTGTTAAGACAGAAGAAGTACTACAGCCAAACTCGATATGGGTATGCGCGTGGTGATGAAGCGAGAAACTACGTTGAAAACATTCGCCGTTATTACCAAAGCATTATTGGCCATGTAAATAAGCGCAATAAAGAACAAGAAGCGACCCTTGAAGGTTTGGTGGTGATCCCACCTTTAGAAACCTCAGGTGCTGAATCGAGTATCAGCGCAGCTCAGTCGACAGTAAGCAGTTCTGAGCCTTCACAGTAAAACCCAAAAGAGCAATGCCATCTAGCATTGCTCTTTTTTATTGTCTTTTTTCGACTCTTCTTTCGACTCTTCTTTCGTCACTAAGGGATAAGGGAAGCAGGCAAGAAAATGATGATGAGATCTAGAGTGTCATATTGCAGTAACAATCGAACCTTATAACGGCACACCACAATCAAGATTATGCTCTGTTGCACTGCAATGCTGGCTTTAGACTAGAACTGCTCTTCTATTTAAGCCAAGCGTGCGACAGGCCAAACAAACGAATAACACTATAATTAAATCGTTAGTCCAAACTAAAAAGTCAGACGACAAATAGGAAATCATTGAAATGATGAAGAAACTGAAATCGAAACGCCTTGATAAGACCGTTGCTGCAAACCGTCGTAAGCGTATGCTTTCAAATAATAAGAAGAAGATCATTTGGCGCAATCGCGCTTTCATGCAGATGATTGCTGAGTAAATGTAGTTACTCAGTCAGTTTGCTTGGCACTCTTGCGATAGAGAGTGCCGAAAGTACGCTGCTATTTCTTATTGCCAGCCTTCATCTCTGCTTCTAAACGCTGCTCTTCCAACAGACGTTCTTGCTTTCGCTTCTCTTTTATCTCTTTTCTACGACGCTTGAAAAACGCTTGTAATTGCTCACGGCACTCTTCCTCTAACAAACCATGTTCAACGTCGGCATAGTGGTATGAGGCTTGGCTTTCAAACAAGTTCAATACTGTACCTGCAGCGCCCGCTTTTAAGTCTGGAGCACCAAACACAATGCGCTTTACTCGGCTGTGTAGCAAGGCACCTGCGCACATTGGGCAAGGCTCTAGCGTGACATATAAAGTGGTATCGAGTAGCCGATAGTTTTCTAAGGTTTGACCGGCTTTACGCAAGGTTTCAATTTCTGCGTGTGCCGTTGCATCGTGGCTGCCAATCGAACGGTTCCATCCTTCAGAGATAATCTGCCCATCTTTCACTAATACCGCACCCACTGGAACCTCTCCCTCGCTCTCTGCTTGCTTAGCTACCTCAATGGCGCGTCGCATGAAGATTTCATCTTGAGGGGTGAATTGATGGTCTGACAAAGGGAACTCCAGAAAACAAAGGATAAAAACGAAAATAGGTATGCGGTGAAGCATACCTAATCTTCGTGATAATGAACAATAAAGAGGTTAAGACAACAAGAGACAATGAACCATTGCAGCTTGCTGGTTGGTCGAACTGTTAGCTATTAGCGTCTTCTGTGTCACCGGCTATTGGCGTCGCTTTGATACTCACAATACGGTTATTCTCAACAGAGATAATTTCAAACTGCCACTGCTGGTATTGAACAACTTCGCCTGCATCCGGTAAGCGCCCTATTAACCAAGTCACAAGGCCATTCAACGTTTGGAAGCTCTCGCTTTCGCCCTCAAAATCCGATAGCTCTAAACGGTTCTTCAGTTCACTGATAGGAATCAATCCATCCACCAACAAACCGTCTTCCACTTGCTCGGTCCAAAGATCGTTCGGATTATTCGATAGCTCGCCAGCAATCGCCTCAAGAATATCGTAATGAGTCACAAGACCTTGAACATCGCCATACTCGTCGACAATGAATGCCATCTCGGTGCCCGACTCTTTAAAGTAGCCAAGTAGACGCAGAGCTTTCATCGATTCTGGAACATAGATCGGCGAGCGAGACAGCCCCATGATCACTTGAATGCTTAGATTGCCCGCCTGATTCAGCAAGGCTTTGGCTGACACTGTACCCACCACTTTATTGAGGTGATCTTGGCACAATGGAAACACACTGTGTTTTGATGAACGCAGTTTCTTTAATATCTGCTCAACGGGTTGGTCGACATCCAGAAAGTCGATGTCTCGACGCGGAGTCATCAATGAGCTCACAAGACGATCATCAAGCTGCAAGATATTACGAATCATCTCTTGTTCGCCGCGTTCAATCACACCCGATTCTGAGCCCTCTTTCACAAGTGCATGGATATCATCTTCGGTAACGCTATCTTCTTCACCGCCTCGGCCCATCAACTTAAGAATACCTTCCGTTGAAGCCGACAACGCAAACACAAACGGCGTCGCGATTTTAGATAACCAGAAGATTGGCAGCGCGACTAACACAGCAATGTTTTCAGCTTGAGACTGAGCAAAACGCTTTGGTACCAACTCACCGACAACGATGGCGAAATAAGTAATACCCACCACCACAACCGCAGTAGACAAGATATTTGCTTGTGTTGGGTCTAATCCCCACAGTTCAAGTTGAACGGCCAGTGGAGCCGATAGCGTCGCCTCACCCACAATACCGCTGAGTAGGCCGATTACCGTGATACCGATTTGGATTGTAGAGAGGAAGCGGGTTGGGTTTTCTTTGAGATCAAGAGCAACCTGAGCGGAGCGGTGTTTTTCGGCCAAGCGTTTCAGCCGACTATTTTTTGCTGCTACCAATGCAATCTCAGACATGGCAAACAGACCATTTAAAACAATTAACCCTACTAAAAGCAGAATTTTCATGTGGCTTGGATTTCCTAAATTTACCGGCCAACAATTAGCCGTAATCCGGAGTATAAGCTGAGTGCCTTTATTTTGAATATAAAAAGTTTTGGATATAGAAAGTTTTGGATATAAAAACCTTGGATATAAAAAACGGAAAAAATAGCGAAAAAAAGCCCGCACATTTCGGTGCGGGCTTAGCAATGAATAAAGCTTAGTTTTGCTTAGTTCAATCTTACATTGTGTAAGTGTAAGGTGCTTGGATACCTAGTGGGATACCAAGAGCCCAGTAAGCTAGCAAGAAGATAGACCAACCGATTAACATCGCAATCGAGAATGGCATCATTAGAGAAGCTAGAGTACCGATACCTGTCGACTTAACGTAGCGCTGACAGTAAACAACAACCAGTGGGAAGAACACCATTAGTGGAGAGATGATGTTAGACACTGAGTCACCTACACGGTAAGCCGCTTGAGATAGCTCAGGAGAGATACCCACAACCATTAGCATTGGAACTAGGATAGGACCAATCAGTGCCCACTTAGCTGAAGCAGAACCAACAAGAAGGTTAACTGCAGCCGTTAGTAGAATCATACCAACAACCGTTGCTTCACCTGGAAGGTCCATCGCTTTCAAGCCTTCAGCACCGTAAAGTGCCAGCATAGTACCGATGTTTGATTGAGCGAATGCAGATAGGAACTGAGCACAGAAGAACGACATTACAATGTATGCGCCCATCGTTGCCATCGTCTCAGACATTGCTTTGATAACATCATTACTATTCTTGAATGTACCCGCTACACGGCCGTAGACGATACCCGGAATAATAAACAGGATGAAGATCAGAGGAACGATAGACTTCATTACTGGTGCTGAGAACGCCGTTAATTCGCCTTCAGGTGAACGAAGTGCTGAGTTTTCAGGCATTAGAGCCGCGATAAGCAGACCAATACCGGCAACCATTGCCCAACCAGCGAATTTGAATGCTTTAGATTCAATGGCTGTGAACGTACCTAGATCAGGTGCTTGTTCTGCATCTTCATCTACAGGCGTATTAGCAAGACGAGGCTCGATAATTTTCTCTGTAACGTACCAACCAATTGCCACAATTAGAATTGAAGACAAACCAGTAAAGAAGATGTTCGCTAGAGGGTTGATCACATATGCAGGGTCAAGAACGTTTGCCGCTGTTTGAGTGAAACCAGCTAGTAGCGGATCAATACCTGAAGGGATAAAGTTCGCTGAGAAACCACCTGATACACCAGCAAACGCTGCTGCAATACCCGCTAGAGGGTGACGACCCGCAGCGTGGAAGATGATACCGCCAAGAGGGATTACTAGAACGTAACCTGCATCAGCTGCTGTGTGAGACACGATAGCAACCAAGATTAGCATCGGCGTTAGTAGCTTAGCTGGCGTGAAGTTAAGCATCTTCTTAAGGCCAGTCGTAATGAAGCCTGAAGAGTCTGCAACGCCAACACCTAGCATAGCAACAAGTACGATGCCTAGAGGTGCGAAGCCTGTGAACGTGGTAACCATATTCGCTAGGAAGCTAGCAAGCGCTTCACCAGTTAGTAGGTTGTTTACTTCAAGAGCAGCACCCGTTTGAGGGTTGATTAAGTCGAATGAAAGATTCGATAAAAGTGCAGATGCTACCCATACAATAACTAGAGCCCAGAAGAACAGGATTGCTGGATCTGGAATTTTGTTGCCGGCGCGTTCAATGAAGTTTAGAAAGCGGTCCATTCCACTGATCTTCTCAGTCGATGGTGCTTTTTTTACGGCTTGGTTACTCATGGTAACTCCATATGTGATGTTGTTTTGTTTAGGCCTAATATAAGTTTTGACCACGGCCTATTGGTACAGCACATATTCTATTAAAGTCGTTGTTAAAAAGCACAAGATTCCACCTAATTTTCCATAAATGGAGACATATTTTGCAAAAATACCATACAACCACAACAATATAAAAACATAAAAAACACCATTCCATATACAGAGTTTTAACTAGCACGTAAACAATGTCCGAGGAGTGAAAATTATCAGTAAAAGGGGTAGCATGAGCCTTGGCATGCAGTAAACGTTTGCTTGAGGGTCAATCAAACTCACTGTATTTGGAAATCATAGTATGTAATTCGATAACTCGATTACTACCAAACCGGTCTTCCCATGAGCTTGTTATCTGAACGGTCTTCAGCGCTCCAGATAAACTGTTCGTCACTGTCCAATTAAGTTGATATTTAACATGCGAATGATCCATACCATCAACAATATCCGTAGCAAAATCCGCAGGCGTTATACTCGATAAAGCGGCAGATGCACCACGAGTTCTAAACCATTCCAGCTTATTTTCAGCCAAATGCAGAGCTTCTACACTATGAATAGCAAAGTCAGATTTTTGCTCAACATACGTTTGTAATTTAATTAGCCCTAGAGAACCAACACCGATCAACAAAAACGAAATAAGCACTTCGATTAGGCTAAAACCTTTCTGTTTACAAATCATTCCATGAACCTTTTTGCCATTGAATTTGCGTAAATTCTTTTCTTGAATTATCGACCACATCTTTATTAAATCTAAAATCCAGTGAATCAAAGAACACAGCGGCTTGGTTCGGTGCATCAAAGTACTGTCCGCCAGATACCGTAAATGCACCGTGTTGATAGTAAGAGGTGATAGTTCGGTAGCTTTCTTCAATAACACTCGGGACATGATTCAGATGAATATTGGCATCATAAGACACCCAATCGGCAGGGGTAGGTGAATAATCAACATTAAGGTGAAATAGTACACCTTTAAGATGATTTGAAGTCGCCCCTGTAGAAGGTTTTCCCATAACAGACATCAGCCCATCATGAATTAAAATTGTAACTCCATTAGTTGAGGCTGTAGCATCAACTAAATCATTGTATTGCGCTTTAGTGATTTCACAGCCTCCTTCAACCCATAAATGATGATTGCCTGCATTAATCAGTGTTGCCAGAACTTGCCCACAATTAGCTAGTATTTTGGGTGTCCCACTCCCATTAATCACCGAAAATGTCCCTTCATCTCTTATATCGTTATGCTTTTCAACTGGAACACCGAAAAAAGACTCAAAAGGTTGTACGCTTGAATCTAAGACAAAATCATTGCCATCTCCATTGGACAAATGATCATTACCTGTAACATTAGAGCAATCAGCCCCTGATGGATTTTGAAAACCGGCATATGGAGGTACACCATGTACCACCCCTTTATTATCCATAGATGAATAGTGATAGCGGCTACGATATCGAAGCGCAACACACTCCCAACCATCACTACTTAAAACACCAGGATCTGGTGTTGAAAATGTGGTACTTGAATGAAAATAAACATCGGCACTCGACTGTATAGCACCAGAACTAAGTGAACCTCCAAATACGATATTTTTCTTCAAATGAGAATGCCCACTCGCAGACGATATTTGATAACCTGTTAGAATTGCATTGAAAACAGGGGTGACTTGATTCTTCATTGAGCACACTGTAATTGTAGGAGGAAGATTCCCTTCATTTTTAAACTGAGTGAAACCACACTCTAGACCACCTTCAGCCTCCCATTGCTGCTTGCGCGCTTCGACCTCATTTTGAGATCTTTTTATTTGATAAAAAACTGAACGATAACTACCAAAAGTCAACATTAACGCCGTAACTAGTAATACACTTGTTGTAAGTAAAACAACCGCACCTTGTTGATTTTTATTCATCGCCAATTCCTATTTTTTACAATCACACTTGATGAATAATTAACGGACGTATCTCCTACTAATTCAGCAGAAATAGTAATGGTTGCCATGCCTGAACTAACACCTTGAGCTTCAACACTTGATTGATTGACATTGAAATCAATCACTCGTATTTGATTCGGCTCAAAAATTGAAGAACATCCACTAGTAGCCGCTGATACCGTTTTTACGATACTGGAGGGACTATCACAAACTTTGACTAAGCCGGAATCAAATACAAAAGCAACATTTCGAATCTCTGATTGATGAGCGTATGCAAAGGCGACAACTTTGGAGTCTGGCGAGATATATAAGGTATTTGTGGCTCCTGATAATTTTAGAGACATACCTGTCCCTCCATCGTAGCCTGCTCGCTGGATATCCTCTTTAAAGTATTGAAGAGTGCCTGAAACTTGTTGTAATAATAGTAATTCTTTACTTCTCTCGGATGCGATGTTTTGTCCCGATATAAATACCGACCCCACACTTCCAATAACTACAATTCCCAAAATAGAAGAGATCATTAATTCGACTAATGTTGCACCGAATTGCTGCCTCTTAAGTGCAGGTCTGATAACCATAAAAGTCTCCTCCCACACCACAGATTCTCATTCTTCCAGAAGTACTATATGTTATAAGCTTTAAAGGCTTAGAGTTCATATCAAATAAGAGATGCCCATCTTTAGCTTTACCGTTTACTCCACTAAATTTAATTTGTTCAGAACTGTAGTTAACGGTGAAATCTACGTTTCGAAATGAAGCACCTTCCAGTGTAAGAATTGCCGTACCAGTATTCGGAATATCGAATTCGGTCAATTCAATTTTCCAATCACCGGTGTCATTTGAATTACCATTCATTAAGAAATGAGCCCAAAGATCAGTATTTCTCATAACTGCCTCAGATTTTGCCTGCATCATAAAACCATTCAGCTCGGTAGCTAGCCGTTGCATTTTCACTGTTTCCGAGACCGAACTAAAACTTGGAGCGGCAACTGCCAATAATATAGAGAGCACTGATATGGTTATGAGTAGCTCTAAGAAGGTAAACCCGCGAGACATTTCCCAAATTCCTATGTAAACCGATACGTAACCGTATTTAATCTTGCAAGGATGCTACCACCGAAGAAAAATAGGCTGAATATAGAGAAGGAACTACTCGTGATGATTCGAAAAAATAAATGTAACAACAACAACTTAAGTAACAAAGGGATGACATTGATCGAACTATTGATCGCAGTGGCTCTTATTGGAGTACTAACCGCTATTGCCTACCCAAGCTATACCGAGCATGTAATAAAATCCCATAGAACAGCAGCATTAGCTGATATGGCAAAAATCCAACTCACGCTTGAGCAGTCTTACAATGGTGTATATAGCTGGGGAAGTATTGTTTCAGGAGGGGCTTGTACTATGTGTGAATCACCAAGTGATCGCTATGTATTTTCTGTCGCAAGTTCAAGCAGCATGGCATATATAATAACTGCCACGGCACAGTCAACTAAGGGGCAAAGTGGTGACTCTTGCTTAGGCACTCCCAAAACAATGACGCTAAAATCTTCAGGTGAAGAATCCCCTGCAGATTGCTGGAACTAGTAGAAATTAATGCCCTTGGTTTGATTAAAGAATGACTAGGCATATACATGGCTGCATTTTTTAACTAAACGAGATGATCAAAAAAGCCTGCACACTGGCAGGCTTTAAAATTTTCAAATCACTATCAATTACTTAGTTAGGTCATCGAAGAAGTTTTTAACACCGCTGAAGAAACCTTCAGACTTTGGCTTATGCTTGCTTGCCGCTTCACCACCACAGGTTTCTTCGAATTCACGCAGTAATTCTTTCTGGCGAGCGCTTAGCTTAACTGGAGTCTCAACCACTAGCTTAACGATTAGATCACCCACACCGCCACCACGAACGCCTTTCACGCCCTTGCCACGCATACGGAACATACGGCCCGTTTGTGTCTCTTCTGGTACCTTAAGGTTTACACGACCATCCAGTGTTGGAACTTCAACTTCACCGCCTAGAGCAGCCATAGAGAAGCTTACTGGTACTTCGCAGTAAAGGTTATTGCCGTCACGTTCGAAGATGTTGTGCTCTTTTACGTGTACTTGTACGTACAGATCGCCAGCTGGAGCGCCTTGCTCTCCCGCTTCGCCTTCGCCTGATAGACGAATACGATCGCCAGTATCAACACCAGCAGGGATCTTAACGTTAAGTGTTTTCGTCTTCTGTTTGCGACCTTGACCATGACATGAGTTACATGGGTCTTTGATGATCTTGCCTTTACCGTTACAAGTAGGACAAGTCTGTTGAACCGCAAAGAAACCTTGGCGCATTTGTACTTGGCCGTGGCCATGACAAGTGCCACACGTTTGTGCAGAAGAACCCGCTTTCGCGCCGCTGCCGTCACAAGTATCACACTCTACAAGTGTTGGTACTTCGATTTCTTTAGAAACACCACGAACCGCTTCTTCTAGAGAAAGTTCCATGTTGTAACGTAGATCTGAACCACGTTGTGCACGCTGTTGACCGCCACCACGACGACCGCCGCCGAAGATGTCGCCAAATACGTCACCGAAGATATCGCCGAAGTCACCTTGGCCACCGCCGCCGAAACCACCGCCGCCGCCCATGCCACCTTGTTCAAAGGCTGCATGACCGTATTGGTCGTAAGCTGCTTTCTTTTGAGAATCGGTTAGGATCTCGTACGCTACTTTTACTTCTTTAAACTTATCTGCTGCGGTCTCATCACCCTGGTTACGGTCCGGGTGGAATTTCATCGCTAAGCGTTTGTACGCTTTTTTAATATCGCGCTCTGATGCATCGCGGCTTACGCCTAATACTTCGTAAAAATCACGTTTTGACATGTTCTAGGTCACCAAAATAATTGCTACTACCGAATGATCACTTCAGTAGTCTGTGTATCAATCTAGATAAAAGTTCTGCCGGCTGAAATGCCGAATAAAGCTATTATCTAGATCGACAAGTCTAAATACAAATTTACGGGCGTGAGAGTTACCTCTGACGCCCGCAATAATAAGTCTTTGAGACAAATTTCTAAGCAGATAGCTTGAGTCCTAAGTGGAAGCGCGGAGCCTACGTTAGTAGGTGGACACTTCCGATAACGAAATCAGGCTACTCTGCGACGAAATTATTTTTTGTCTTCTTTAACTTCTTCAAACTCAGCGTCTACAACATCGTCGTCTTGCTTAGGTTGTTCACCAGCGTCAGCACCAGCTTGTTCAGCTTGAGCTTTCTGTTGAGCAATTTCCATTAGCTTTTGAGCTGCTTGCATAAGTTCTTGAACTTTAGCGTCGATAGCTTCTTTATCGTTACCAGACTTAACTTCTTCTAGTGCAGTGATAGCCGCTTCGATTTTAGCTTTCTCGTCTGCAGGTAAAGCTTCACCAGCTTCTTCTACTTGCTTCTTAGTGCCGTGAATCATTTGGTCAGCTTGGTTACGTGCAGTTACTAGCTCTTCGAACTTTTTGTCCGCTTCTTTGTTAGCTTCTGCTTCTTGTACCATTGCTTCGATCTCTTCCTCAGACAGGCCGCCTGATGCTTGGATAGTGATCTTCTGCTCTTTACCTGTTGCTTTATCTTTAGCAGATACGTTCAGGATACCATCAGCATCTAGGTCGAATGTTACTTCGATTTGTGGCATGCCACGTGGTGCTGGTTGGATACCTTCTAGGTTAAACTGACCAAGAGACTTGTTGTAAGTCGCTTGCTTACGCTCACCTTGAAGAACGTGGATAGTTACTGCGTTTTGGTTGTCTTCAGCTGTAGAGAACACTTGATCCGCTTTAGTAGGGATAGTTGTGTTTTTCTCGATAAGCTTAGTCATCACGCCGCCCATCGTTTCGATACCGAAAGATAGAGGAGTAACGTCTAGTAGTAGAACGTCTTTAACGTCACCCGCTAGTACACCACCTTGAACAGCAGCACCCATTGCAACAGCTTCGTCAGGGTTCACGTCTTTACGTGGCTCTTTACCGAAGAATTCAGTTACTTTAGCTTGAACCATAGGCATACGAGTTTGACCACCAACTAGGATAACGTCAGTGATTTCGCCTACAGATAGGTCAGCATCCGCTAGAGCAACTTTTAGTGGCTCAAGAGAACGTTGAACTAGGTCTTCAACTAGAGACTCAAGCTTCGCACGAGTCACTTTGATGTTCATGTGCTTAGGACCAGTCGCATCAGCAGTAACGTAAGGTAGGTTTACGTCAGTTTGAGTAGTAGAAGAAAGCTCGATTTTCGCTTTTTCTGCTGCTTCTTTAACACGCTGCATTGCTAGTGGATCAGCTTTAAGGTCGATACCTTGCTCTTTCTTGAACTCATCTACTAGGTAGTTGATCATGCGGTTATCGAAATCTTCACCACCAAGGTGAGTGTCACCGTTAGTTGAAAGAACTTCGAAAGTCTTCTCGCCTTCTACTTCATCGATTTCGATGATAGAGATATCGAATGTACCACCACCAAGGTCGTATACAGCGATAGTGCGATCACCACCTTGCTTGTCTAGGCCGTAAGCTAGAGCAGCAGCAGTTGGTTCGTTGATGATACGTTTAACATCTAGACCAGCGATACGGCCAGCATCTTTCGTTGCTTGACGTTGAGCATCGTTGAAGTAAGCAGGAACAGTTACTACTGCGCCAGTTACTTCTTCGCCTAGGAAGTCTTCAGCTGTTTTCTTCATTTTCTTAAGAACTTCAGCAGATACTTGAGGAGCAGCCATTTTTTGGCCTTGCGCTTCAACCCATGCATCACCGTTGTCAGCCTTAACAATGTTGAAAGGCATGATTTCGATATCGCGTTGAACTTCTTCATCTTCAAAACGACGACCGATTAGACGCTTAATTGCGTATAGCGTGTTTTGAGGGTTAGTAACTGCTTGACGTTTCGCAGGTTGACCAACTAGCGTCTCGCCGTCAGTGTATGCGATTACCGATGCTGTTGTGCGTTCGCCTTCAGCATTTTCTAGTACGCGTGGTTTGTCGCCGTCTAAAACAGCAACACAAGAGTTAGTAGTACCTAAATCAATACCAATGATTCGACCCATCAGGCTATCTCCGAAATATAATCTATATTAGTTTTTTGCTATACCCACATATGTGGGGGGCGGTAATCAGGGATTCAACCCTAATACACAAAATTTAAGTGCAAATGTAATTTGCTTTCGTATGCACCATAGATAAGGGCTGCAAACTGGTTTTCAAGGGAATAAGTAAAAAAAATCTATTTTTTCCCGTATCTTTTTACATAAAGGTAAAAAGTGACCGATCCCTTGCCAATTAAGGCTCCAATGTTGAGAAACTCTCGCATTTGTCGCCACATTGAAACCTCAACCCTATTCCAGATGCCATAAAAAAAGACCTTCATGTGGAAGGTCTTTTTCAAATAGATATTAATCAGTTAAATATTGTTCAAATGGTGACTGATTCAGCCATATTATTGGTTGAGCACTAACTGGTAGAAGCTCGCTTGAGTGTAATCACCCGCTTCCATACCACGCCATTCACAGGCTGAGCTCGACTTCTTAGTGTTGCATTGATTGTATGCGCCCGCCTTGAAGTACATCCAGTCCTGTCCATAACCAAGGTCGATATCATGCCCCTGATACTTACCCTTAGCCAAATCAACATCATACGTCTTCACAATAGGATCGGCTGAGTTTGGATTCTTAGTAAAGGTTAAGTGCATGATGTTATCTTTGATATTCACATCGTATGAGAACACTTCACCTAGCTTGATGCCATCAGCAGGGTCCGAGCTGCCTTTTTTCAGATTGTATTGACCAAATACATCATGGCGAATGTCTTTACGAAGTTTCTTTCCGTTTTCATCCTTCGCGTTTTTCATCTCTGTCGGCGGGTTTAACTCATAGTTCCACGTTAACGAACCATGCTCATGTTCTGGCAACTTGCGGTAAACAATTTTCAGTGGCTCATTGTCCGAGCCGTGAATTTGCCCGATGACGACTGAAAATGCGCCTGTTTTATTGTAGTTACCACTGGTACTCACCTGATCGACAGAAAGCGTCGCCGTCATCTGGCCACCGATAGAGCCAAACTCTTCCGCGTTCTTATGGCTTGAAATCGCGAAATTGTTGCTCGGCGCAGAGTAGCTATCCGCTAGCATCGCTCTTAGCTCACTACGCGTGTTTTTACTGTTTGGCGTCGTTGGAGCTGTATTCGGAGCCACAAACACCATCGCACCAGACTCGGCATCCGTGTAGAACCATTTAGGGTGAACGTAAGGCGTGTCTACATTCGACAGTTCCTTTTTACCAATCTCCAGCGTTTTACCTTTTCTAGACCCTTCAGTCGTCAGCTCCGGTAAGTTAATTTTCCATTTAGATAAATCGAAGTTTTGTGCTGGTGCTTTTGCAGGGTCAAGATTGAACTGTTGACCAATATCGTGATTAGAAGCAAGAGCGGGAGCGGCTAAAAGGCTGGCAGTCAGTAGGCTAAGGTAAGACAGCTTCATTATTGGGTTTCCTTTATGTCGTCATAATGTAGGTTGTCAGAACAATAAAATAATATTGTATTATTATATGTGATCTATATTAAAGATTGAAAACTGATGGCCAATTCGGCACGAGTAAAAAGAAAAAATGAGACTTAACACCAATCAGAGATCTTTTTAGCCAAGTTATCAGATAGCCCAAAGCACTTATCATCAGAAACAAAAAAGCCCCGCTCTCATTGAGCGGGGCTTCTAATTATCGAATCTTAATTAAGAATTAAGCTTCTGCTTTCTTTAGCTCAGCTTCTTCGTTAGCTTCAACGCCAATTTCGTTTTCAGATTTAGCAACGATAGTGTTCACCGCTGTATCACCGACTACATTTGAAGAGGTACAGAACATGTCACAGATACGGTCAACAGCAGCAACAATCGCTAGACCTTCTGGTGGTAAACCTAGTTGGTGCAATAGAACACCTACCATCACAACACCGCCACCAGGAACACCACCAGCACCGATAGACAGTAGCAGGATAGTTAGACCTAGAGTGAAGATATCAGCAGTGTTGATTGGCTGACCAAATGCGTTTGCTACGAACATAGTCGCTAGTGCGATGTAGATAGATACACCAGACATGTTCATTGTTGCACCTAGTGGTACACCGAAACCCGCTACTGACTTAGATACGTTTAGTTTGTCAGTTAGAGTACGCATTGTTACTGGGATTGTTGCATTCGAACTTGCTGTAGATAGTGAGAATAGAACTTGCTCACGCGTTGCACGTAGGAACTGCTTTGGAGAAATACCAGTGAATGAACCAACCATCATTGGGTAGAAGAAGAAAATCCAGAACACAAGCATTGCAACCACAAGCGCCACATAGCCAGCAACTGACATTAGCGTGTCTGCATCCAGTGTTGCGCCTAGTTGAATCATCAGAGCAAATACACCGTATGGCGCCAAGCTCATTACTAGGCCGATAAGCTTCATCATGATTTCGTTAGCCATCTTGAATGTCTTGATAGCTGGGCCACCACGAGAATCAAGCGCTTGAATAGCAAGGCCTGTCAAAATTGCCATGAAGATGATTTGTAGCATGTCGCCGCTTGCGAACGCTTCTACAGGGTTGCTAGGAACGATGTTAACAACAAGAGAGAAGATGTCTGGTGTTTCAGTTGTTGTAAGCGCAATTGTCTCAGAAACCGTACCCGCCAGATTCGCACCTGCACCTGGTTGGAAAATAAGACCAATCGTTAGCGCTGCTGAAATCGCGATGATGGTGTTAATAATGTAAAGACCAAAGGTTTTACCACCAAGACGACCAAATGAACGAATATCTTTTAGCTCAACAATACCGCAAACAATAGATACGTATACAAGAGGAACTACAAGCAATTTGATAAGTGATACGAACATACCACCAGCACCTTCGGCAGCGCCAAGTAGATACGTATCAAAAATAGCAATACCGCTGAATAGGTACTGAATAGCAGTACCAATAAGTAGACCGGCGAACAAGCCTACAAAAATTTTACTTGAGAGCGATTTATCCATCGTTCTTCTCCAGTTTGTTGTGTTTGAAATTTGTGCTTTTATAGTTATATATGCGACCAAAATCGCTATATGGCAGTGGATTTTACATACAAAGATAACAATTAAAAGTATTTATTTACAAAAACACCACAAATGTGACATCAAAACATTTACTCAATCACAACAAGTTTCATAACACAAAACTCTAAATCGCTGATCTGAATGAAATAAAAAGAACGACATTCTTAATGCGGTTTTGATGCTTATTTACGTGGACTCTCAAGTTATAGGCACAAAAAAAGAGAGGCCTATGCCTCTCTTTTTATTTTACGCAAACCAGTGATTTATTTTGTCGCTGCGACTGACTCAGTCAATACGCCAGTCAATCACTTGGCAACGTAATTCGTCATTACTTAGCAACCATAACCATCGCTGGGCGAACCACACGACCGTTTAGTTCGTAGCCTTTTTGCATCACAAACATAACTGTGTTTGATTCGTGATCTGGGCTTTCTTGAATAGACATTGCTTGGTGGAATTCAGGGTTGAACGCTTCACCTTCAGGGTTGATCTCTTTAAGACCAAACTTAGCAACTGTGTCTACGAACGTTTTGTGCGTTAGTTCAACACCTTCATACAGTGGCTTAACCACTTCGTTTTCAGCGTCTGCTGCTTGCATTGCACGCTCTAGGTTGTCGATTACAGGAAGCAGACCTTCAGCAAACTTGTTCAAAGCGAATTTACGCGCTTTATCAATTTCTTGTTCGCTACGGCGACGCATGTTTTCAACTTCAGCTTTCGCGCGAAGAACAGAATCTTGCTGCTCTTTCACTTTAGATTCACTAGAAAGCAGTGCAGCTTCCAGTTGAGCGATTTTTGCTTCCTGCTCATCAGCAGCGTCTTCATTCAGTTCAGCTTCTTCAACTTTCTCAGCTTCAGCGATGATCTGATCTAGCTCTGCTTCGGTTACTTTGTTTTCTTCGTTGCTCATGATATCTCCAGAATTCGTTTTCAATGCAAGTGACAGGCGTGTTTGCGCCCCAAATTGATATAAAACACTCGCATAGACGTTCAACTTGCCTTTATTATGGGGATGAAGAATTTTGATTCAAGCCTAATTCGTTTGGAAACGTTATGAAAAAGCCATTTGAAGTCATCGCCATTATCGGTAAACCTCGAGATCAGCAAGCAATTCAGACTCATAGAGAGCTCTATCAGTGGTTAAGTGCTGAGGGTTATCAAGTGTTTGTTGATGACAGACTCGCCACTATTTTGGACGACATCCCAAAAGAACATTTTTCTAGCCTGATTGAATTAGGTAAACGCGCCGATCTCGCTATTGTGGTCGGTGGTGACGGAAATATGCTCGGTGCCGCTAGAATCTTGTCACGTTTCGACATTTCAGTGATTGGTGTTAACCGAGGTAATCTTGGTTTCCTAACCGATCTCAACCCTGAAAACTTCCAGAGCGCGTTGACTGATGTTCTCAAAGGCGAGTTCATGGAAGAAGAGCGCTTCTTACTTGAAACGGAAATTCATCGTCACGGCCAGATAAAAAGCCACAATGCGGCACTTAATGAGGCAGTACTGCACCCCGGACAAGTGGCGCACATGATCGAGTTCGAAGTGTATATCGATGATAGCTTCGCCTTCTCACAGCGCTCTGATGGCTTAATCGTCTCAACACCGACAGGTTCTACCGCCTACTCGCTTTCCGGCGGCGGCCCTATCCTGTCATCAAGCCTAAATGCTATCTCACTCGTGCCAATGTTCCCGCATACCCTTTCAAGCCGCCCATTAGTGGTGGATGGCAAGCGTCGTATTAAGCTTATCGTATCGCCTGATAACCGTGGAACTCAGGAGGTGAGCTGCGATGGTCAAATCTCACTGCCTGTTTCTCCTGGTGATGAGATCCACATTTACCAAAGCCCGAATGTACTTAAGTTGATCCATCCTAAAGACTACAACTACTACCATGTTCTACGTAACAAACTAGGTTGGTCGAGTAAGCTGTTCTAAAAGAATAAACGCTCCAGTGGTAACCGAAAATTTGAAAGGCTGACGACATTCGTCAGCCTTTTTATTGCCAGTAAAAGCCCGTCGGCTCTAGCTTCTCTGCAGTTCCTTATACCTCCACTCCCAAGAGGGAGGAACGACTGAGTTGGGAATCTATAGCGGTTTCAGTGATCTACGAACAACCTCAATTCTGATAACGGTCGCAAAAAATTTTCACCTGTCGACTTTACTGTATAAAGAAACAGTATATACTGAGCTTATATACAGTATTGTTCAGTTATACAGGTAAATAAAAATGCTGGCTCATTTAAGTGTTAATAATTTCGCTATTGTTAAGTCTTTACAGCTAGAACTATCTAAAGGCATGACAACAATCACCGGGGAAACTGGTGCGGGTAAATCTATCGCTATCGATGCTTTAGGCTTATGTCTTGGGGGAAGATCCGATGCAGGAATGGTTCGACAAGGTGAAGAAAAAACCGAAGTCAGTGCCGCTTTTTTACTTGAGAACAATCTGCATGCAACCCGCTGGTTAGAAGACAACGAACTACTTGATGGCAGTGAGTGCATCCTGCGCAGAACCATCTCAAAAGAAGGTCGTTCTCGTGCATTCATCAACGGTAGCCCTGTCCCTCTTTCGCAATTGAAATCACTTGGACAACTGTTGATCAACATCCATGGTCAACACGCGCATCACCAGTTGATGAAAAGCGATTATCAAATGGCCATGCTTGATCAATACGCAGGCCACTTGAACCTATTGAAATCGACACGTAATGCTTACCAAGCATGGCGACAAGCGGATAACCACTTAAAAGAGTTACGTGAGAATAGCCAGCAAAACCAAGCTCAAAAACAACTTCTTGAATACCAAATCAAAGAGTTAAATGAGCTGTCTATTGGGGAGGAAGAATATGAAGACCTCGAACAAGAGCATAAGCGCCTCTCCAATAGCGGAGAACTGGCCACAACCTGTCAGCAAGCTATCGAGCTTATTTATGAAGGCGAAGAAGTTAATGCGCTTGGTATTCTGCAATCGGCCAATAACTCCTTAATTCAGTTAGCTGAGCTAGATGAAAGATTAGCCGAGTTACCAAACTTGCTTTCCGAAGCCATTATTCAGATTGAAGAAACCAACAACGAGTTAAGAACATACCTAGACAGCATTGATGTTGATCCCGGTCGTATGGCTTACGTTGAGGAGCGTTTCTCTAAAGTGATGTCGATGTCTCGTAAACACCACGTGTTACCTGAAGAGCTGTATAAGCACCATCAAGACTTACTACAACAAGTTGAAGCGCTTGATTGCTCTGATGAAAAATTAGAAGAACTGGCAAACGAGGTGGAAAACCAATACCAATCGTTCGTTGCTAAATCAGAGAAGCTTCATAAATCTCGAACTCGTTACGCAAAAGAGCTCAACAAGCTGATCACGCAAAGCATGCACGAACTGAGCATGGAAAAAGCGCAGTTTGCCATTGAAGTGAACAACACCAACACACACCCTTCTCCATTGGGTATGGATAACGTGACCTTCATTGTTTCGACCAACCCAGGCCAACCGATGCAGCCGATTGCGAAAGTGGCCTCTGGTGGTGAGTTATCACGAATCTCATTAGCGATTCAGGTGATCACAGCGCAAAAAGTGGATACACCAAGCCTGATTTTCGATGAAGTCGATGTGGGTATCAGTGGACCAACCGCTGCGGTTGTCGGAAAAATGCTACGTAAGCTGGGCGAATCGACACAAGTTATGTGCGTGACTCACTTACCTCAAGTTGCCGGTTGCGGTCACCAACAACTTTTTGTAGCGAAGAACACGAAATCAGGTAAAACCGAGACTCAAATGCACACGCTTGATGAGCAACAACGCGTTTCAGAGCTTGCTCGACTGCTTGGTGGCAGCCAGATTACCGAATCGACGCTTGCCAATGCAAAAGAGTTATTAATCGCAGCATAGGTTACATATTCAGCAACTTTCTGATAATTTACCGAAAATTCTTGGCAATTTTGCAACTTAATTCAAAATTGCCAGTCATAACAAGCTCAAAGCGCAAGGAGCTTTTTACTTCTTGCTGGAGCTTGTTTATTATCAGGCAGTATTTTAGCGAAGAAAGATCTCAAACTATGCGAATTAAAAAGTGGTTAGTTGCAGTTCCACTTGCACTAACAATGTTGACCGGTTGCTCTCTATTAGAGAAGTTGGTTTATCGAATTGACATCAATCAGGGTAACTATGTTGAACAGGAAGCTGTCGATCAGCTCAAGTTTGGCATGACAAAAACACAAGTTCGTTACGTTATGGGCTCACCTATGCTTATCGAAAATGGCTACCCAGATACGTGGTACTACATTTACCACCACACAAAAGGCCATGAAGACTCGATTCAAAAAAATCTTGTTGTTAACTTTGATGCAACGGGCACCTTAGTGACGATCAATGGTGATTTTGAAGCCAGTGATGAATTCTTCGAAAGCCTTCGCTAGCTTTCAACTAACAAAGCTTTCCAGTCAAAAGCAAGAATCGCAAAAGCCTGCTCATATGAGCAGGCTTTTTAATATCTGCTAACAAATGAGACTGTAGACTGTATTGTCTAATACCAATCCGGAAAATTA